>JBBRDX010000016.1:0-30081 GCA_038203515.1 Actinomycetales bacterium
CGGTGGAGGTTCGTCCTGGAAGGATGGCCGTATATTCTTCGCCGGCTATGGACCCCAGGCGAGCACTATCGGGGCGAATAAAGCCGGTCGGCAGATTGCTCGCCAGGTGGTTGCGCTCCTGTCGAACCTCTGAACGGGTGAACTCACGGGCAATCCCCGAGGCCCGACGCGCGCTACTCCACCTGCACGGCCGCGCCGGAGCTCGCGATGACCTCGCCGTCGGCGTTCACGGTGATCGAGACATCGGCGCCATCGAAGCGAAGGCCGCGCACCGAGAGCGCGCCCGTGGTGGGAGAGACGCCGAGGGTCGCGGATGGCGCGTCCGGCCGCAACCCGAGCGTGCTCGCCAGCACGGAGACCGCCGCCGCTGCCGACCAGGCCTGCGGTCGGCAGGCGGCCGGGTAGGGCACGGGCGAGCCGAATTCGCTTGCGGCGTCGCCGGAGTGCAGTTCGGGCATCCGATAGTCGAATCCGGATGCCGCGGCGAGCAGGCCCGAGACGAGGGACGATGCTTCCACCGTAAAGCCTTCGCGAGCGAGGCCGGCGATCGCGATGGCCGTGTCATGGGTCCAGACGCTGCCGCCGTGGTAGCTGAGCGGCCAATATCCCTCCGAGTCGGTGGACATCGTGCGGAGGCCGAATCCAGAATTCATTTGCGGTGACACCAGGCGGCGGGCGACCAGGGCGGCCTGTCGTGAGTCGAGCAGCCCGGTTCCGAGCAGATGGCCGATGTTGCTCGTGACCGTGTTGACCCGGCGTTTGGATACATCGAGGGCGATCGCCGGGTAGGCACCGGCCGGATCGTCGATCCAGAACGACTCGTGGAACCGGGCTCGAAGCCGCGCGGCCCAGTCCCGCCACTCGGAGCCGCCCTCGACGCCGAAGTGGTCGAGGAGGTCGGCGCCGTGCACCGCCGCCTCATACGCATAGCCCTGCACCTCGCACAGGGCGATCGGGCCCTCAGCGAGCGTGCCGTCGCGCCACTGCACGGAGTCGCCCGAGTCTTTCCAGCCCTGGTTGGCAAGCCCGGTGCCGGTGGCGTCGACATATTCGAGCAGGCCGTCGCCGTCGGCATCCCCATAGTCCCGCATCCATTCGAGTGCCGCGACGAGGTGTGGAAGCAATGTACGAACCTCGTCATCGGGCAATCCCCACTTCCACGCGTCATGAAGAAGGCAGGCCCAGAGCGGGGTCGCATCGACGGTGCCGAAGTAGAGCGGGGGCAGCTCAAGGCCCTTGCCGGGATTCGAGAGGGTGCCGCGGCGCAGTTCGTGCATGATCTTGCCGGGCTGTTCCGCGGTACCGGCGACGGATTCCGTGCCCTGCAGCGACGCGAGAACGCGCAGGGTGTCCAACGCGAGCGTTGTGCCAAGCGGCAGCATGAACCGTGCCGCCCAGAGCGAGTCGCGCCCGAACAGTGTAAAGAACCACGGTGCCCCGGCGGCAATGAACTCGGATGCCGGATCCGACACGGTCGTGAGCCGAAGTGCATCGAGGTCCGACAGTGCCTGGCTGAGCCAGCGTTCCAGGCGGTCGTCGCTCGCGGTGACGACCGGCACCGACCAGCGTGGCGGGGAGGCGGATCCGTGCACCACCGCACGATCATCGCTCGCGGTGATCGACCAGCCGACGGTCACCGATCCCTTTGCTGGCACGATGACCGGCCAGCTCAGTTCGAGAGCATCATCGTGCACGGCGAGGGTCGCCCCCGGCGCCGCGAGTGATGCCGACACGGAGTCGTTGCGCCAGGAGGCTGATACTCCGGACACGGCGATGTCGACGGGGTCGATCCTGAGCCCGGTCTTGACCTCGTCCATCGAGGCCAGGTCGCTGGTAAGGCGAACCATCACCGTCGTCTCGATCGCGTCATCGAGAGTGGACTCCACCCGAAGGGTCTCGGCGGTGCCATCGATGCCCACCCTCCGGCGGTGCGTGCTTCGCACCCGGGGATCCGCCGCACGGTCGTCGAGTGTGCGAGCGAGCGCGACGAAGGAAGCGGCATCCGCTCCGTCGGGAACCGTGGCGATCGGCTCTCCGACCACTCCTCCCACGAAGACCCGGAGGCCGGAGAGAATGCGAACATCCGAGAGGTAGAGGCCATGGATGGGCGCGCCGCCCATGGAGCCATCCGAGGCGGACCACGCCTGGGTGGGAGCCCTCAGCACGAGGGTTTCGGCATGGAGCAGGGGTTGCACGGGGTGCGACATCAGCGCATCACGACTCCTTGGTGCGTTGGGCCGATTTATCTGATCGGCGATGACCGGCATTGACAAACCGGGTACCCGATGTAATGTAGCACTCATAATTTGATCGATCAAAAAGATCGGGATGTTGAGAAAGCGGTCGCAGTCGGCCCCCTCGTCAACGTCGCACTTGATCGATCAAATTCCATGTTTCGGCATTTCTGGCAGCCAATGGAGGCGGCAGTGGGACTACTCCCAACGGTGGAAGACGTGGCGCTTCTCGCCAGCGTCTCCCGCCAGACCGTGTCCAATGTGCTGAACACCCCGGCCATCGTGAAGCCGGCCACGCGCCTGCGCGTCGAAGAGGCGATCGCCCAGCTCGGCTACCGGCGGAACGCCTCTGCCCGACGCCTGCGCACGCAGAAGTCATCGACCATCGGCATCCGCCTCGATCCAATGGTCAACGGAATCTCAGGCTCGGTACTCGACCGCTTCCTGCATGCCCTCACCGAGCAGGCCGATGTTCGGGGGATGCGTGTGTTGCTCTTCACCGCCGCGACTCCGGAGGCCGAGATCGAGCAGATCCGTCGGCTGCGGGACGGCTCGGACGTCGACGCCTTCGTGCTCACCGCCACATTCCACGGCGATCCACGCACCGAGTGGCTCATCGACAATCACGTGCCCTTCGTCACTTTCGGTCGCCCCTGGGGTATCGACGACATGAACGACCCGCAGCACCTGTGGGTGGATGTCGATGGCTCGGCCGGTGTGCGTGCCGCCACCGAGCACCTTATCGATTCGGGCGCGACCCACGTGCACTATCTGGGCTGGCCAAGCCCCTCCGGCACCGGGGACGATCGGCGCCAGGGGTGGGCGCATGCCATGCGCACGCGACTCCATTCCGACGACGAAGCGCTCGCGGCGCTCGCGAGCGTCACCGTGGAGGACGTCGCGAAGGCTACGGCGGTCGTGCTCGATCTGCTCGAACGGCACCCCGCAATCGACGGCCTGGTCTGCGTGAGCGACTCGCTCGCGCTCGGAGCCATGATCGCGGCAGCATCCGTCGGTCGAGCGGATCTGCCCATCATCGGTTTCGACAACACCCCCCTCGCGCAGGCCGTCGGCTTCTCCAGCGTCGAGCAGCGTCTCGAGCTCGTCGCGAGCGGGGTTCTCGAACTGCTCATGGGCGCCACGGGAAGTGACCTCATCGGTCGCACACCGTCTCCCGGGGAGGCGCACCGTCTCATCACGCCGCAACTCGTGGTGCGACGACCCAACAAACTTCCGATTTTCGAGGCGAGTCGCACCGACTCGCAGTCCTGACCATCGGGGCTAGTGACCACCAAGAAGGGAAACACAATGAATAACAGCAGAAAATGGGGCGCGGCAGTGCTCGCGATCGGCATGGTTGCCGGCCTCGCGGCGTGTTCGTCCGGATCGAGCGGCGGCACCGCCTCCACCACCAACAAACCGTTGACGATTCTCATCGGTTCGAGCGGCGCGGCAGAGACCAAGGCCGTGCAGGATGCCTCGGATGCCTGGGCGAAGGACAACAAGACCAAGGTGACAGTCACGGCCGCCAGCGACCTGACGCAGCAGCTTGGACAGGGATTCTCCGGGGGAAACCCGCCGGACCTCTTCTACATGAGCTGGGACCAGTTCCAGACCTATGCGAGCAAGAAGTATCTCGAGCCCTACGCCGCGAACCAGGCGAACAAGGGTGCCTTCTACCCCGCGCTCACCAAGGCATTCACCTACAAGAGCAAGTTCTACTGCGAGCCGAAGGACTTCTCGACGCTCGGCCTCATCATCAATTCCGACAAGTGGGCGGCAGCCGGTCTCACCGCCTCCGACATCCCCAAGGACTGGGCGAGTCTCGAGACCGTTGCGAAGAAGTTGACCACGGCGGATACCGTCGGACTCGCGTTCGGTGCGGAATACGCCCGAATCGGCACCTTCATGAACCAGGCTGGCGGATCGCTGCTGTCGAAGGACGGCAAGAAGGTCACCGCGGATACCGCCGAAAACATCGCCGGTCTGACCGAGGTGAAGAAGCTTGCGACCGCGGGTGTGCTCAAGTTCCCGTCGGCGCTCGACTCCGGCTGGAGTGGTGAGGCACTCGGCAAGGGCAAGGCCGCGATGGTCATCGAGGGCCCGTGGATCAGCGGGCTGAAGGGCGACTACCCCAACCTCAAGTACACGGTAGCGGAGCTGCCGGCTGGCCCGGGTGGAAAGTCGACCTTCACGTTCAGCAACTGCTGGGGTATCCCGGCCCAGTCCAAGACCGCGACGGAGACAGTGAGCCTGGTCAAATACCTGACGTCGGATGCGCAGCAACTCAAGTTCTCGGCGGCCTTCGGCGTCCTCCCGAGCACCGAGAGTGCAGCGAAGACCTACGCCACCACGTATCCGGACAACGCCCCGTTCGTGAAGGGCAACAACTATGCCGTGAGCCCGGTCGCCTTTGCGGGCGCCGCCTCGGTGATCGCCGACTTCAACTCGCAGCTTGAGGGCATCGCCAGCGGTGACCCGAAGGCGATACTGTCGGCGCTGCAGAAGAACCTGCAGTCGGCGCTCGACACCGCGAACGGTAAGTAGGCATCATGTCGACGAGCACCCTCCCCCGACCGGCGAAGGATTCCCCGCGCAACCGCAACCGCGGCGGCGGCATCCGGTCGGGGGAGGGGCGCTTCGGCTGGCTCTTCACCGCCCCGGCCATCATCATCATCGGCGTCTTTCTCGTGCTGCCGATCTTCCTTGCGCTCTGGGTGAGTGTGAGCGACTGGGGAGGGCTCGGCTCACCGATCAACTCGCAGGTCGAATTCGTGGGAGCCAAGAATTTCGCCCATGTGCTCACCTCCGGCGGACTCGCCGAGAAAGACTTCGGCACGTCAATCCGCAACAACCTCTGGTTCGTCGTGTTCGTGGTGCCTCTGCAGACCGCACTCGCGCTGTTCCTCGCGGTACAGGTGAACCGTCGCGTCCTCCGCGGGCGCAGCTTTTTCCGCACCGCGTATTACTTCCCCTCGGTCACGAGCGCGGTCGCCATCACCGGCATCTTCGCGTTCCTGTTCGCCTCCTCGGGAGCCGTCAACTCGGTGATCGCGGCGCTTGGCGGGAAGGGACCAACCTGGTTCGCTGACCCTCGCGGCCTGTTCCACATCATCGCCGGACTGTTCGGGGTCGGAGCAAACCCTCCCGCGCTCTCCACGCCAGCGTTCCTGGAGCTCAGCTGGTGGGACTGGCTGGCAGGGCCGAGCGTGGCGATGTGCGTCATCATCATCCTCGTCATCTTCACCACCTCCGGCACCTTCATGCTTCTCTTCCTTGCCGCCCTGCAGAACATCGGCGTCGAGGTGGAGGAGGCCTCGCTGATCGACGGCGCAGGACCCTTCCGCAAGTTCTTCTCCGTGACGCTGCCGATGCTGCGACCCACCCTCTTCACCGTGCTCACGCTCGGCCTCATCGGCACCTGGCAGATCTTCGACCAGATCTACATCCTCGGCCAAGGCAAGCCCGCGAAGACCACCCTCACGCCGGCCTTCCTCGCCTACCAGACCTCGTTCAAGGATCTCAACTGGGGGGATGGCGCGGCGATCTCCTTCATCCTGTTCGCGATCATCGTGACACTCACCCTGCTGCAACGACTGGTGCTGCGTGATCGCGACAGGGAACGATTGGACCGCCCGATGAGCCGCTTGCTCGCCAATGAAAAGACCGCTGCAGAGAAGTCCAGGAGCATCCGATGACCACCACGGCCCTCCCGCCCGAAGTGAACGCCGCGACTCAGGCGACGATCAAACGTTCCCCGCCCCGGCCGCCCTCCGGGGTGCGTCGGGAATGGCAGCGGCTCCACATCGGTGCGATCCTCAGCTATGCGATGCTCATCCTCTTCGCGGTCGTCTACATCTATCCGTTCCTTGTCGCCGTGTCCTCGTCGTTCAAGACGGATGGAGAGGCCACGAACAATCCGCTGTCGCTGATCCCGCAGACCTGGACGGTCGCCGCCTACCAACAGCTGTTCTCGGGCTCGCCGTTGCCGCTGTGGGCGCTCAACACGGCGTTCATCACGATCATCGTCACCACCGCGCGGGTCTTCCTCGACTCCCTGGCCGCCTATGCGCTCTCCCGGCTGCGGTTCCGCGGCCGCACGGTCGTGTTCAGCGCGCTGATCGCCGTGATGGCCGTGCCGAATGTGGTGCTTCTCATCCCGCGCTTCCTGATCCTCAAGCAGTTCGGCCTCTACGACAGCTACGCGGGCATGATCATCCCGCTGATCGTCGACGCGGGGGGAATATTCATCATGAAGCAATTCTTCGAATCGATTCCGGTCAGCGTGGAGGAGGCCGCCCGCATCGACGGGGCCGGCATCTTCCGAACCTTCTGGACGATCGTGCTCCCCATGGCGAGGCCGGCGCTGGTGACCCTGTTCATCCTGAGCTTCCAGGGGTCGTGGAACGAGTTCGGCGCATTCGTCGTGTCGCGGCAGAACCCGGATCTCAACACCCTCACCACGGGAATTGCGAGCCTGTTTTCCGGACAACTGGGGTCGGGCAACCAGTTCCCGCTCAAGCTCGCGGCAGCCATCCTCATGACGATTCCGGTCGCGACGATCTTTTTCATCTTCCAGCGAAAGATCATGAATACCACCGAGGGCGGGGAGAAGGGCTAACGAGCCGCGGTCTGGCGCTCTGGCCCCTCTCGACGGAACGCACTGCGGCTACCGCGCCCGCCAGTGACACCCGTGCCCGAAATTTCAGCCGCGCGTGTCACTGACGGGCGCGTTAATGCGAAAACGCGGCGTGCTGTGCGGATGCTGCGCCGGCCAGCGACGCCCCTACGGTCGATACTGGTGCAGCAGGAAGAACCAATACACGACGAAGTAAGCCGCCGTCGCAGCGCTGAGGCCGAGCAGGAGGTTGATGACCACGTTCGCGACCGCGGTGCGCCAGCGCCCGGAGAGTGCGAACTGCAGGGTCTCGACCGACCAGGTACTGAAGGTCGTGAGGCCCCCGGCGATACCGGTGACGAGGATGAGGTGGAGGCCAGTGTCGACGATGCCCCGGTCGGCAAGCGCGAGCACCGCGCCGCCGAGCAGGGATCCGGCAACGTTCACCACGAGCACGGCCCGGGGAAAGCGCGTGGCGCGGATGAACGCGAGCGAGATGCCGTATCGGGCGAGTGCCCCGATCGCTCCGGCGGCGAGCACCGCGATCACCACTGCCGGGCTCACTCGTCCACCATGTCGATCTCGAGGGACCTCGGCCGCCGCCCGAGGCTCAGCCCGAGGAGCGCGGCACCAAAGCCGAGTGCGAGGGAGAGCAGGAGGTACAGCACCGCGAGCATCCACGCGCCGTGGTGCACTTCAGCGAGGAGCGAGACGATCAGCGCGGAAAAGGTAGTGAACGAGCCGACCGTACCGGAGCCGAGACCGACCTTGAGCCAGTTGGGGGTGTTCGCCCGCCGCCAGAGGGTGGCGACCATGGCACCGAGAGCGAAGGAGCCCACGACGTTGATCAGCAGAGTGCTGAGCGGGAAGTCGGTGTCACCGTGGGGAATCACCGTGTCGAGGGTGAGCCGGAGGCCGGTGCCGATCACGCCACCGGCGGCCACCGCCGCCACCTCACGCCAGCCCGCCACACGGCCTACTTCTGGGCCGACGAGGAGTTTCTCGCCGCGGACTTCTTTGCAGCCGACTCTCGGGCTAGCCGCGCAGCACGGTCGACCTGGCTCTCACTGCGGCCTTCGCCGGGGAGGATGCTCGACTTGCGGGGCGCGGCCGGCGGGAGCGGCTTGCGCATGATCGGACGGCGCGGCTCGCCTCGGCGGGACTCGCCCGGGAGTGGGCGGTACGAACGGGTGTAGAGATTGCGCGAGGAGTCGAGCAGCCACGGCACCAGTGCGATTGTGACACCGTGAACGAGCATCAGCTTCTGGCGGATGCGGCGTGCCTTGTGGTTGTGCAGCAGGTTCTCCCACCAGTGGCCCACGATGTACTGCGGTGTGTAAACCGTGACGACCTCGGAGCCGAACTCGGCCCGACGCGCCTTGATGTACTTGATCAGAGGCATGCTGATGTCGCGATATGGCGATGGCACGATGCGCAGCGGCACCTGGATGTTCATCTCGTCCCATCGCTTCGAGAGCTGCTCCGAGGCGTGGTCGTCGATGTTGATGTGCACGGCCTCGATGCTCTCGTGCCGGGCGGCGATGGCGTAGTCGAGAGCTTTGAGGGTGGGCTTCTGCATCGTGCCGACGAGCACGACCGCGTGGTCGCCGGTGGCGCCGAAGGTGGTGGTGGGATCCACCTCGATGTCTTTGGCCACCTGGCCGTAGTAGCGGTTGATCCGCAACATCAGGAAGAAGAGCACGGGCATGATCGCGAAGACCAGCCAGGCGCCGTGGGTGAACTTGGTGATTGTCACCACGATGAGCACGATGCCCGTGAAGGTTGCGCCGGTAGCGTTGATGGCCCGGCTGCGCCAGACCTGCCCGCGCTGGCGTTTCGACAGCGGCGCAGTACCGTCGCGCAGCATCCGCGTCCAGTGCACCACCATGCCGGTCTGTCCGAGGGTAAAGGACACGAATACGCCGATGATGTAGAGCTGGATGAGCTGCGTGAGGTTGGCGCGATAGATGACGAGGAGGAGGATGGCCGCGCCGCTGAGCACGAGCACGCCATTCGAGTAGACAAGCCGGTCGCCGCGGGTCTGGAGCGACTTGGGCGCGTAGGAATCCCGCGCGAGGACCGAGCCGAGCAGGGGGAAGCCGTTGAATGCGGTGTTGGCTGCGAGCAGCAGCACCAGCGCCGTCGCGCCCTGGATCACGTAGAACATGAAGTACCCGGCGCCGGGGAAGGTGGCCGCAGCGATCTGGGAGATCACGCTGGTCTGGGGCGCAGTGGTGCAGTTCTTGAAGCCCTCGAGGTCACACGCCGACTCCGCGTAGTGCACCTTGCTGATCAGCGCGAGGGCCATGATGCCGATGAAGAGAACGATCGCGATGCCGCCCATGAGCACGAGAGTGCGCTGCGCGTTCTTGATCTTCGGGCGGCGGAACGCCGGCACGCCGTTCGCGACCGCCTCGACACCGGTGAGAGCGGAACATCCGCTCGCGAATGCCCGGAGCAGAAGCAGGATGAAGGCGATCTGGGTGAGGCTCGCCGGGTCCTTCACGGTGAACGCCGACGATGCCGCGGTCGGAGTGTCGCCGAGCGCTGCGCGGGTGAGACCGACCACGATCATCACGACGGTGCTGCCGACGAACAGGTAGGTCGGCAGCGCGAAGGCCTTGCTCGACTCTGCGACTCCGCGCAGGTTGATCGCGGCCAGCACGATCACGAAGCCGACCGCGATCTCGACCCGCCAGGTGTTGAGTACCGGAAACGCGGAGATGATGTTGTCAACGCCAGAGGCGACCGACACCGTGACGGTGAGGATGTAGTCGACGAGCAGTGCGGATGCGACGACCAGTCCGGCCTTCTCGCCGAGGTTCTTGTGTGCGACCTCGTAGTCGCCGCCGCCCGACGGGTAGGCCTTGATGAGCTGGCGGTACGAGGTGACCACCACGATGAGCAGCAGCACGACGGCTGCCGCCACCCAGGGGGCGAAGCTGAGGAATGCGAGGCCGCCGAGGGTGAGAATGAGCAGCAGTTCCTGCGGCGCGTATGCCACGGACGACAGTGCGTCACTGGCGAAAATGGGCAGGGCGAGATGCTTCGGGAGGAGCTGGCCTTCCAGTTTTTCGGAGGCCAGCGGTTCGCCGATCAGCCAACGCTTCGGCGACCGAACTTCGCTAGTCACGAGGAGCGACACTACACCTGAACAGCGGGCTGTTTGAAACCAGTTTCCGGAATGGGGAATACTCCCGGCCGGCCTGCGCTCGAAGCACCGCCCAACCACCCGCCGTTTTTACCGCCACCCCGGTGTATCGACACGGAGGTGGTAGTAAAAACGGGAGGCGGATGGTTGCGGGTGACGCTCACCGGGCCGACTCTCATCATTCGGCTTCCCTGCCTCCGGGAAGAAGGGAAGCGTGAATAAGGGAAGACCGATCGGGAGCGGCCATAGCCGACGGCGCGATCGGCACGGTGAGTAGGGGGATTGTCACGTTGACCATCGGACCGATGAGCAGTGCGAAAAGCACGGTCCCTATGCCGACGTTGCCACCAAGCAGCCAGCCGATGGCCAGTACTGTGACCTCGATGGATGTGCGCACGATCCAGAGGCGCCAGCCCCAGCGGCGGTGGATGCCCGTCATGAGGCCGTCGCGCGGACCCGGTCCGAATCGCGCGCCGATGTAGAGGCCCGTCGCGAGAGCGAGCAGCGCCAGGCCGCCGGCGAAGAGTGCCACCTGTTCCCACGGCTCATGCGCCACCGGCAGCAGCCAGAGGCCGAACTGGGCACTCGGCCCGATCAGCAGCACGTTGAGCAGCGTGCCGAGGCCGGGCTTTTGGCGGATGGGGATCCATAACAGCAGCACGAGCAGCCCCACGACATTCGTGATGAGGCCGAATGCCAGGCCGGTCTGCCTGGCGATGCCCTGCGTCAGCACGTCCCACGGCGAGACACCGATGCCGGCCTGCACCATCATCGCGATCGCGAACCCGTAGAGGACCAGGCCGACGAGCAGTTGGGAGATACGCCGAATCATCATGGGCCAATCCAATTGCATGATTGGCCTTATCACAAGATGCCAATTTGTCTATAGTGGCTCTATGTCTTCCCTGACGGCCCGGTCATTGGCCTCCCTCGTGCGCGGATGGCGCGAGGCCACTGCCGCTCCGGCGTACAGGGCGCTCGCCGACCGCATCCGGCTGCTCATCCTCGACGGCCGAATCCCGCTCGGCACCCGGGTTCCCGCAGAGCGCGACCTCGCGGCTCAACTCGGAGTCAGTCGCACCACCGTGACGGCGAGCTATGGCGATCTGAGGGACGCCGGATTCCTCGACAGCCTGCGCGGATCGGGCAGCGTCGCGCGGCTGCCCTCGCGGTCCCCCATCACCATCGATAACGATCAGTCCGGCTATCTCGACTTCAGTAAGGCCGCAATCCCTGCAATTCCGGTGCTCGCGGATGCCGCGCTACGGGCGGCCGCCGAGCTTCCGGCCTATCTCGGGGACTCCGGCTTCGATCCGATCGGACTCCCGGTGTTGCGCTCCGCCGTCGCTGACCGGTACACCGCGCGGGGGCTGCCCACCGAGCCCGAGCAGATCATGATCACCCTCGGCGCCCAGCATGCGATCGCGCTGCTCGCCCGCACGCTTCTTGGTCGCGGCGACAGCGCACTCGTCGAGTCGCCCAGCTACCCGCACGCCTACGAAGCGCTTCGGCTCACCGGCGCGCGGCTCGTGCCGGTGAGCGTGACCAGCGACGAGGGCTGGGACGAGGCCGCCCTCGAGCAGGCCCTCCGGCGCACCAGCCCGGCGATGGGCTACCTCATGCCCGACTTCCACAATCCCACCGGGCGCACGATGCCTCCCGCACAGAGGGAGCGGACGCTCGCACTCGCCGAGCGGCAGGGCACGGTGATCGTCGCGGACGAGACCATGGCCGAACTCACCATCGACCGACCGGACACCCCACTGCCTCTCGCCGCCTACGGTGCCGCCGTCACCATCGGATCGGTCGGAAAGACGGTCTGGGGTGGAGTGCGTATCGGGTGGATCCGGGCCGAGCGCCAACTCATCCAGAAACTCACGCGAGCGCGGAGCGCGGGCGACCTCGGCACGCCCGCGCTCGAACAGCTCGTGGTCAAGAACCTCCTGGAGCAGTACGACACGATCCTCGAAACCCGGCGGGCCCAGTTGAGGGCGGGCCGCGATCACCTCGCCGGGGCGCTCGCTGTCGCGTTCCCGCAGTGGCGGGTGCCGCGCCCGGATGGCGGGCTCACCACCTGGGTGAATCTCGGGGCGCCGGTGAGCTCGCAGCTCACTCTCGCTGCCCGGGCAGAAGGCCTGCTGCTTGCGGCGGGACCGCGCTTCGGAATCGACGGGGCCTTCGAGCGCTTCCTCCGCATCCCGTTCGGATATTCGGCGGAGGAGACGGATCGCGCGGTCGCGGCTCTCGGCGTCGCCTGGACCTCGCTCTCGCGCGGCCCGCTATTCGACCAGTCATTCCTCGCCGAAGTGGTGTAGCCCGGACCACTGCTTTTTACTCCTGGGAGAGTACGCAGACCCCCAGAAAGCCCTGAGATACTTGTGACGAGCGATACCTTCGAACTCGGTCGTGCGCTTCCCCCCGCCGCTCCAGGAGTCCCACAGTGCATTTGTTTTCAGTTTTCAGCCTGCGCAATCGCGCGCTCATCGCGCTGATCACCATTGTGATCGGCATCTTCGGCGGTCTCGCTCTCACCTCCTTCAAGCAGGAGCTGATCCCGTCCCTCTCGCTGCCCTCGGTGTTCATCGTCACGTCCTACCCCGGCGCATCCCCGGATGTAGTGAACACCGATGTCAGCACCCCGATCGAGAGCGCGATCCAGGGCCTCGAGAACCTCGATTCGACCACGGCGACCTCCAACACTTCCGCGTCGACGGTCACCGCTTCCTTCGCGTACGGCACCGATATCGCCACCTCCCAGCAGAAGGTACAGCTCGCTCTCGACCGCATCAAGACCCGGCTCCCCTCGAGCGTCACGCCGCAGGTCATCACCTTCAGCCTCAGCGACTTCCCGGTAATCCAACTCGCCGTCACGAGCGACATGGACGCCAATACCCTCGCCTCCAAGCTCTCCACCCTCACGGTGACAAACCTCAAGCAGCTGAAAGGCGTCAGCGATGTGAGCCTGCTTGGAGCGGCATCCCAGCGCGTGACGATCACCCCGGATGCCGACAAGCTCACCGCCGACGGCCTCAGCATCCAGTCCATCAAGACCGCCCTCACGGCCAACGGCACCCTGCTCGCGAGCGGATCGATCACCGAGACCGGCAAGACGCTCACGGTGCAGTCCGGTTCGCGTATCGCCACCACCGACGATATCGCGGCCCTTCCGCTACCCGGTGCCCGGGCGCTCTTGCCTCCCACTATTGCGGATGTCGCGACCGTCGCCATCGTGAACGATCCGACGAGCGGCTACTCGAGTGTCAACGGCAAGCCCGCCGTCACCCTCAACATCACCAAAGCCGCCGCAGGCAATACCGTGTCGGTGTCCCACATCGTGCGGGACGACATCCCGACCCTCGAGAAGCAGCTCGGGTCCAACACCAAGTTCACGGTCGTCGCCGACCAGGCGCCGTCGATCACCCAGTCGATCGACAGCCTCGCAAAGGAGGGCTTGCTCGGTCTTGCTGGCGCGGTGCTTGTCATCCTGTTCTTCCTGTTCTCGGTGCGGGCGACTCTCGTGACGGCGATCTCGATCCCGGTTTCGGTGCTCATCACCTTCATCGGGATGCAGGCCTCGGGCTACACGCTCAACGTCATCACCCTGGCCGCGCTCACGATCGCGATCGGTCGAGTCGTCGACGACTCCATCGTCGTGATCGAGAACATCAAGCGGCACATCGGGTTTGGCGAAGAGAAGCTGCCGGCCATCCTGGCCGGTGTGCGTGAGGTTGCCACAGCGGTAACCGCGTCCACGATCACCACGGTCGCCGTGTTCTTGCCGATCGCGCTCGTCGGTGGACTCACGGGCGAGCTGTTCCGCCCCTTCGCGCTCACCGTGACGATGGCGCTGCTCGCGTCGCTGTTCGTCTCCCTCACGATCGTGCCGGTGCTCGCCTACTGGTTCCTCGGCAATAGGAAGGTTGCTCGCAAGCACGCCGGGAGCACGGCTGTCGAGCAAGCCGAGCCGGTCGAGCAGGTCACGCGCCTGCAAAAGGTCTATCTTCCGATCATTCGCTGGACCCTCAAATTTCCCGCAATCGTGCTGGTCGCGGCGCTCCTACTACTCGCCGGCAGCGGGTTCCTGGCCACGAGCCTCAAGACCAACTTCATCGGCAACAGCGGGCAGAACGCCCTCACCGTGACCCAGACACTCCCCCTCGGCACCAGCCTCGAGGCCCAGGATGCCGCGTCGAAGGAGGTCGAGACCACGCTGAGCAACGTGAAGGGCGTCAACACCGTGCTCCTCACCATCGGATCCGGCGGCAGCCCGCTGCGGGCAGCATTTTCCGGCGGGGGGTCAAGCACCTTTTCGATCACCACCGACCCGGATGCCGACCAGGCGAAGTTGCAGGCCAGGGTCGCCGCCGAGCTGAAGAAGATCACCGGCAAGGGGGAGCTCGCCGTCGCAACCGCCCAGGGTGGCTTCGCCTCATCCAACATCGAGGTCAACATCACTGCCGGCAGCGACGCGGACCTGCGCGCGGCATCCGACGCCGTTCTCGCCAAGGTGAAGAACCTCAGCGTGGTCTCGCGTGCGTCGAGCAATCTGTCGGCTTCGCTGCCGTATATCGCGGTTCAGATCGACCGAGCGAAGGCGGCAAAAGCCGGGCTGACCGAGGTGCAGGTCGGTGGCATCGTCACCCAGGCGCTGAACCCGAGCGCCACCGGAAACGTGGTCATCGACGGCAAGACGCTGTCCATCTACGTGGATAATACGAACGCGCCCACCACCACCGACCAGTTGAAGGCGTTCTCCATCCCTACGGTGAGCGGTATCGTGCCGCTCTCCGACCTCGCCAGTGTCTCCACGGTCAACGGGCCCTCGAGCGTCACCACGATCAAGGGATTGCGCAGCGCCAGCCTCGCCGTGGTCCCGGGCACGGACAACACGGGAAGCGCCTCGACGATCGTGTCGGCCGCTGTAGCCAAGGCGAAGCTGCCGGCGAGCGCAACCGCGACGCTCGGTGGAGTCACCACCCAGCAGAGCGACTCGTTTCGCCAGCTTGGACTCGCCCTGCTCGCCGCCATCCTGATCGTCTACGTCGTAATGGTGGCCACGTTCAAGAGCCTGCGGCAGCCATTGCTTCTGCTCGTGTCTGTCCCGTTCGCGGCGACCGGCGCGATCGCGCTGCAGGTGATCTCCGGCGTGCCACTCGGTGTCGCATCGCTGATCGGTGTGCTCCTGCTGATCGGAATCGTGGTGACGAACGCCATCGTGCTCGTCGACCTGATCAACCAGTACCGCACTCGCGGCATGAAGGTGACGGAAGCGATCATCAACGGTGCCTCACGTCGTCTCCGGCCGATCCTGATGACCGCTATCGCGACGATCTTCGCGCTGCTGCCTCTCGGTATCGGCCTTACCGGCCACGGAGGCTTCATCTCGCAACCGCTCGCGATCGTCGTGATCGGTGGGCTCGTGTCATCCACTCTGCTCACGCTCATCGTCCTGCCGGTGCTCTACTACCTGGTGGAGGGTGCGAAGGAACGCCGCATGGATCGTCGTGCAGCGAAGGCGGCGACGGCGGATGCGATGACAGCGGATGCGGCTCCGGTGCTGGACCGGCAAAGCTAGGCTCGACGGATGGCCACCCCTGACTTTGTGCTCGCGCTTCGCGAGAAGATCGGGCACGGTGAGTTGTGGCTGCCCGGAGTGACCGCGGTCGTGCTTCGGGGCTCGGAGGTGCTGCTGGTCCGCCGTGCCGACAGCGGGGCGTGGACTCCCGTCACCGGCATCGTCGACCCGGGTGAGGAACCCGCCGTCGCGGCCGAGCGTGAAGTGCTCGAGGAGGCGGATGTCGTCGCTCACGTCGAATCGTTGTCCTGGGTGAAGGTCATCGACCCCGTCACCTACCCGAACGGGGACCGGTCGCGGTATCTCGACCTGGTGTTCCGCTGCAGCTGGGTGTCCGGTGAGCCGTTCCCCGCCGACGGCGAGAACACCGAGGCCGTCTGGTTCCCGCTGGGTTCGCTGCCCGAGCTCTCGGCGGACATGGGCGAGCGCATCCGAATCGCCGTCATCGGCGCGGAAGCCACTCGCTTCGAGCGCTGACATCAGCCGGCCCGTCGAGCTGGGTGTGGAAGAAGCTGGCGATACGCGACCGCATATCGTCGCTGAGCATCGCGATCGAATGCAGGTGGCCTCTCACGGTCACGAAGGTGGTGTCGATGCCGTGCTCACGGAGGGCACGCACGAACTCGGTCGACTGCGGCAGGGGGATGCGCTCGTCGAGAGAATGGCCGATGAAGAACGGCGGATCCGAGTCATCCACCTGGAACAGCGGCGACGCGCGAACCGCCTGCGGGCAGGCTTCGAAGCTCGCGCAGCCGAGGTAGGAGAGCTCAACCGGTCGGAAGTCCGCGAGCTCTATGCCATCACCGGTGAGGTTGGTCGGGCCACTCAGCTCCACCACCGCAGCGACCCGCGTGCCCGAGCTGGGGCCGCCGGCGCCTTCGACGCCGAGCAGTGACGCGAGATTGCCGCCGGCCGACCCACCGAACGCTCCGATTCGCTTCGGGTCGATGTCGTATTTCGTGACGACGGCGCTCGAACGCATGTAACGCACGGCGGCGCTCACAAAGTCGATTGCGGCGGGATACGGATGCTGCGGGGCCAGCGCGTACCCCACCGAGAAGGTCACGAAGCCTTCGGAGGCCAGCCACTGGCACACGCTGCGCCAGTTGATGTTTGCCTTGTCGCCGGCCCGCCAACTGCCGCCGTGGATGGAGATGATCGCCGCGCGCGGGCTCGTCGTCGCCTCCGGATCGCGGGGCAGGCAGACATCCACTCGACCGCCGGTGCTACTGCCGTAGTCGAGATTCTCGGCGACGACGATGCGCGGGTAGGTCCTCACCTGCGGGCAGAGCGGCTGGGCAGAAGGCGTCACCCTCTCGGAGTGCGAGCCGATCGGCCTGCAGGCGGCGAGGGAGAGCAGCACGATGAGCGCCGCGACCGTGGCGAACACCCGCGCCGACGAGCGCGATGACGCCGACGCTCCCTGGACACGCATTCTGGCCAATCTAATGCGCTTAGTGCGTGGCCGGTTAGCTCAGGTAGCCTTTAGGTATGGGCAGGCTGGAGTTTCCGCGGACGATTCTAGAGTTCCAGTCGAGGTTCGCTGATGAGCAGGCGTGCATGGAGTACCTGTTTTCCTGTCGCTGGCCGGAGGGATTCGTGTGTCCTCGGTGTAGGGGCGGGGTCGCCTGGCCGATCGCCGCACGGAAGCTGTGGGAGTGTTCGGGCTGCCATTACCAGGTCTCGTTGACGGCTGGCACGGTGCTCCACAAGACGCATACGCCGCTGCACTTGTGGTTCTGGGCGGCGTATCTGATGACGACGGCAACGCCGGGGATCTCGGCCAGCCAGCTGCAGCGACAGCTCGGGCTGACCCGGCATGAGACGGCGTGGACGATGCTGCACAAGCTGCGCCGGGCGATGGTCAACCCGGAGCGGAGCCTGTTGACTGTTGAGGTTGAGGTTGACGAGTGCCAGGTCGGCGGCCGGGAGATCGGCCGACGCGGCGGCCGGAGTTCGATCGCCAAGGCTGCCCTGGTAGCCGTCGCGGTGGAGGTGCGCGGGGCCGGTTCCGGGCGAGTGCGGATGAGCGTGATCCCTGACGCGTCCGGCCAGACCCTGAGCACGTTCATCGCCGCGACCATCGCGCCCGGCGCCATCGTGCACACCGACGGCTGGATGGGCTATGCGCCCCTGGCCAAGCAGGGATATGACTACCGTCCGCGATCCCAACGGGCCGCCAAGGCAGTCGGCGACACCGACCCGGTGATGCCGCGCGTGCATCGGGCGATCAGCAACTTCAAGTCCTGGCTGCGCGGCACACACCGTTCGGTCAGCAACGAACACTTGCAGGTCTATCTGGACGAGTTCACCTTCCGATACAACCGGCGAAACACGCCCATGGCAGCCTTCCAGACCCTGCTCGGCCTGAGCAGCCAGCAAGCACCGACCACCTATCGACAAATCATCGAGCAGGGTCCTCGAGCACCCGCCGAACTCACCTGAGCTAACCGGCCACGCACTATGCGCTTTATGCCGGCATCCTGTAACGTAGCCAAGTCGGCTCTAGACATCGCGAAATCTCGCGAATGGGTTTGTAAGTCTTTCGGGCCGGTTTCCCTCAGTTCTCACCGTATGAGAACGCCTCCAGCTACTCCCTGGAATACGTGGGAACAATCACGTATGTGAAACGGTCCTGGCCAAAGACTGCCCGGGTTCCCGCAGAAGCGCTGTTTGTCGGCAGCGCGCTGCCATGCAAATAAACACAACCCGGAAATACAACTATGCCCTTCGATAAAAAAGCGGCCTCAGGCCGACCTGTCAAGAAGTACAACTCCGCCGGACCCGCCAAAAACGGCAGCCGCAGCGAAGGTCACCGCGGGTTCCACAATGACGCGCCGGTGAAGAAGCGCTGGAACGCGGATGAGCGCGCCGCGCGCACCGGAGACCGCCCGGCAGGCACCGACCGACCAACATCCACGGACCGCCGCCCAAACTGGACTCCGACCAACGAGCGTCCGGCCCGTCCGTCTTACGGCGACCGACCCCAGCGCACTGAGCGTCCGTCCTATGGTGAGCGCACCGAGCGGCCGTCCTACAACGACCGCCCGGCCCGTCCCTCCTACAACAACACCGACCGCCCGGCCCGTCCCGCATACGGTGACCGGCCGGAGCGCCCGTCTTACAACGATCGTCCGGCTCGCACGGAGCGTCCGGCCTATAACGATCGTCCGGCGCGCTCCTATGAGGACCGCGCTCCCCGTCGCGACAGCGACTACTACCCCGCCAAGAACGACTCCAAGTCAGCGGCGTTCGCCGCCCACGAAGACGTTGTGCTAGAGCGTCTCGAGGCCCAGGTCATCACCGCGGGTGACGCGGCCGGTGTCACCTGGAAAGACCTCGGCATCGGCGACAACATGACCCGCCAACTCATCGTGATGGGCGCCGAGACGCCGTTCCCGATCCAGGCCGCCACCATCCCGGATGTTCTCGCCGGCAAGGATGTGCTCGGCCGCGGCAAGACCGGATCCGGCAAGACGATCGCTTTCGGCGCTCCTCTCGTCGAGCGCCTCATGGAGAACATGGGCGGTGCCGGGCGCAAGCCGGGCCGCAAGCCCCGCGCGCTGATCCTTGCCCCGACCCGAGAGCTCGCCATGCAGATCGATCGTACGGTGCAGCCCATCGCCCGGAGCGTCGGGCTGTTCACCACGACCATCGTCGGCGGTGTTCCGCAGTACAAGCAGGTTTCTACCCTCCAGCGCGGTGTTGACATCGTCATCGCAACGCCGGGTCGTGTCGAGGACCTCATCGAGCAGGGCCGTCTCGATCTGAGCGAGGTCTTCGTGACCGTGCTCGACGAGGCCGACCACATGTGCGACCTCGGGTTCCTCGAGCCGGTGCAGCGCATCCTCGAGTCCACCAAGGCCGGTGGCCAGAAGCTGCTGTTCTCGGCGACTCTCGATAAGGGTGTCGCCACCCTGGTCAAGCAGTTCCTCAAGGACCCCGCCGTTCACGAGGTCGCCGGTGAAGACCAGGCCTCCTCCACGATCGATCACCGGGTGCTCCTCATCGAGCAGCGTGACAAGACCCGCATCATCGAGGAGCTCGCCGCTGGCGAGGGCAAGACGCTCATCTTCGCCCGCACCCGCGCGTTCGCCGAGCAGCTGGCCGACCAGCTCGAGGATGCCGGCATTCCGGCCACCTCGCTGCACGGTGACCTCAACCAGTCCCGCCGAACGCGCAACCTTCAGCTGCTCACCAGCGGCCGTGTCAACGTGCTTGTAGCGACGGATGTAGCCGCCCGCGGCATCCACGTCGATGACATCTCGCTCGTGATCCAAGCCGATGCGCCCGACGAGTACAAGACCTATCTGCACCGCTCCGGCCGCACCGGCCGCGCGGGCAAGGTCGGCACCGTCGTGACGCTCATCTCGAAGGCGCGTCGCCGCCGCATGGACGAGCTTCTCGGCCGCGCGGAGATCACCGCGTCAATGGTGAATGCCGCTCCCGGCGACCGCGTGATCGAAGAGCTCGCCGCGCTCTAGGCACCCGTTCTGCCGGAGGGCGTCCATCCGACCGGGTGGGCGCCCTTCGTCTCTTCCGCCGGCCCACTGACCCGGGATGCTGAATATTACGCCCGACGAGCCCCGGGGTTCGGCAGAGCGCGGTGGTAGCTCGCGCGCACGGATGGCAGGCGACGCTCGGGTGACAGCAGGCCGGCGAGGGCTCGCGACCGGCGACTGATGCCCCACGCTGTGACTCGCAGCAGGGACTCCACGACGATGTTGCCACTCATCTTCGACACGCCGATCGTGCGCTCGGTGAACGTGATCGGAGTCTCGACCACGCGGAGCCCTTGCTCGAGCGCGCGCCAGAGGAGGTCGACCTGAAAGCAGTATCCGTGGCTCGCGACACCGCCAAGTTCCAAGCGGCGCAGGGCATCTGCCGAGAACACGCGATAGCCACCGGTGGTGTCGCGCACATCAATCCCGAGGGCAGCGCGCGTGTAGGCGCTCCCGCCGAGACTCAGTAGCTTGCGGCGCAGCGGCCAGTTCTCCACTGACCCGCCGGGGATCCAGCGAGAACCGAGCACGAGGTCGTGGTCGGCGAGCAGGTCGATCATGCGGGGAAGGTCTTCCGGATGGTGCGAACCGTCGGCATCCATCTCCACGAGCGCCCAGTACCCGGCCGCGATCCCCCATTCGAAGCCCGCGAGGTACGCGCGCCCGAGTCCGGTTTTTTCTGCACGGTGCAGAACACGCACTTCGGGATGCAGGGCGGCCAGGTCATCCGCCACCTGGCCGGTGCCGTCAGGCGAGTTGTCATCGACGATGAGCACGTCGGTGTGCGGCGACGCGGCGAGGATGCGATCGACCATCGGTGTCACGTTGTCACGTTCGTTGTAGGTGGGCATGATCACGAGGGTTTCGAGCATTTCGATTCCTTTGGTTGTCGGGACTGAAAGGGGTGGATCTTCACTGGGTGGGTCCCGCGGTTGGCTACGTCGTCACGAGCGTCGCGTAGACCACGAGGTTGTCGTCGTAATGGCCGGTGGCGCGATTGAAGGTTCCGTCGCAGGTGATCACCCGCAACTGTGGGGTGGGCACGTTGCCGTAGACGGCGCTCGAGGGGAACTGGGTCTTCGGCGCAACTTCCGACCGGTCTGCCTCGAAGGTGAGAGCGGTTCCGTCGGAGAGCGAGACGAGAATCTTCATCCCCGGGGTCACCCTGTGCAGGTTCGCGAACACGGCTGGCGCCGTGACCGAGTCGATGTGGCCGGCGATGATGGCCGGCCCGATCCGGCCTGGCACAACCCCTCCCGAGTACCAGCCGGCCTTATTGAAGTCCACCGGGGGAAGCAGTGCCCCCGTCGAATCGAGCGTGAGTAGCTCGATGTCACTCGAGACCCCGATGTCGGGAATCGAGACGTGCGTCACAGTCACGCCTGCCTGCGGGGCAGTCGTGGGGCCGGTATCCGGTTTCTGAATGCCACCAGCGGCGCCCTCACCGGCGGAGGAAGTGGACGGGGTCGTGCCAGCAATCGAGCGTGAGGATGCGGCAATCGCAAAGGCGGATCCACTCACGGCCACCACCACGAGGGCCGTGACGATGCCCAGTGCGCCCCAGTTGCGGCGGGAGAGCTTTCGCATGGTGATCAGTTCCTTTCGGCCAGCGGAGCGCAGCCACCGAGGGTGTTTTGGCGCAGCATCGTGAGGGACAGTGCGGTCCACGCCCGCCCGTAGTAGGTGGGAACGGATGACGACAGCCGGGCGGCCCGGGTGAGGTCTGCGTTTGCCGCGCTGTCGTTGCCGCTGGCGGCCGAGGCAGCAGCTCGCGCGGCGTAGGCGAGTGGGCTCCTGTCGCGGGTTTTAGGAGAGCCGCCGAGGTCGAGCACTGCGGCCAGCGTGCTCGAGCGAGTGAGCGTCGGCGAGAGCCTCGCGGCGATGGCGACATCGGCGGGCGAGCACGATTCGGCGAATCTGATGGCAGTGCGGGCCGCGTCGTACCCATATGTCACTTCACCGGAGGTGCCGGTCGGCCCCGGAATCACCGCGACGGTTCCGTCCTCGTTCACCTGGGCCCAGTCCGAGGGGAGGGCGGCGACATCGAGGAGTTTGGTCGTGATGGCGCGAGACCCGGTCGCCAGTTCCGCCCAGCGGGGGTCGCCAGTGGCATCCCCCAGCACCTGGAACGAGACCGGTGAGACGTAACTCGGGTTATAGGAGTGTGGATTGGTGGCGGCCCAAGGACCCGGAAGGAGGATGCGTCCGAGCGAGGTCTTCACCGTGAGGGTATCGGCAATCGCAGTCGCGAGTCGGATTCCAGCGTTCGTGAGCTCGGAGTGACCGAACTGCTTACCGGCGATGACGAGCGCGCGCGCCACATCAAGATCGGCATCACTCGCTGGTGTGTTGTCGACAACCCCGCCGTTTTGCCAACGCCACGCCAAGAGGCCGTCTCGCTTCTGCAGGTTGTTCCTGGTCCAATTCCAGAGCGAGGCGAAGGTCTTCTCATCTTTCAGGGAGAGTGCGATCAGCATGCCATACGCCTGCCCCTCGCTCACAGTGTCGGAACCCTGGTCGCGACGCACTACGCGACCCCCCTCGACCCAGTCCGCCAGAAAAGCGCGACCGAGGGTGCTGGCGTTTGTGCCCGAGTTACCCTTCGAGGCGGGCAGTTGTGTCGCAATCGGCGTCGCTGACGCGCCGGGGCGTGAGCCGTGACCGGTGAAACCTCCAGGCAGACCGAGGGCTGACCCCGCGGTCACGGCAGTCACGGCCACGGCCAGCACTGTCGTCACCACAAGAAAACGCCGCCTGCGCGTCGTCATCGGCGCTCGGGCTCCACAGCGGGAAGTGTGCCGACGAAGCGTTCGGTGGGGGCCAGGAAGCCTCCACCCGTCTGCACTCCCCCGATGGGCACCGCTCCGACAGTGGCACTGTCAACGATCTGGCGCACGGTGATACCACCTCCGGTCGTGTCGAGTACCAGGAGGGTAGTGACGCTGCCGTTGGCGAGCGAGACAGGGTTGATCGATTTGACGTTCTTTCCTGTCAGCGTGAGGTCCCATGGTCCGGCGGCTACTCCGGCGTATCCCGTTGCGGTGCCCGACTTCGCGTTTTCGGCGATGGAAATCCCCGAGGCGGTCTTCACGTCGATCGATGGCGTCCTGACCGACGCCTGGATCAGGCGAATGCGCGCTTGGCCAGCGGCCGGAGTAGAGAGGTCATCGGTGAATACCTTCAACTTGAGGTTCTTGTTCGGACCGTACGCGGCCACCGTCGATGCTTTCCCGTCGGCTACTAAGACAGAGGCGCTGAGCATCGGGTTGGCAGTCGATTTCGATCCGGCGGGCACCATCGCGATGGTGTACACGCCGGCGGGCATCGCCTTGTAGCTTGACACCGCTCCGTATTTGACACTGTCGAGCTCATAAACGGATGCTCCGCCCCTGAGCGCCGTTACACGCACATCCACTGATTTTGTATCGGGCGACAGGTGCGCGATTCGCAGCCACCCTGACGATCCGGTGGCTGTGGGCGCGGCCACCGGATCGGCGAATGCCGGGGTCGTGGTTGCCCCGATCGTAGCGACCGCCACCAGCGCTGCGGCGCTGATGAGGGATCGAAGGGTGAGTTTCTTCATGGTGATCTCCTGTTCGAATACGGCGAGTGGGTTAGTTGGGGACTACGGCACGAGATTGGCGGGCAGTGCCGGGGAGTAGAGGAGTTGCATCGTGCCGTCCACTACTGAGACGGAATCCGGCGCGTACTGGCCGGTGAGGCCGTGGACATATGACTCGGCCACGGTGGTCAATGACCCTCCGTGCACAGCGGGTTCGCCGTTGAGCGCAGAAATCCGCACCGCTCGGCGTGGCTGGTCTCCCTCGCCCGGCTGCAACGGAAATTCGGAAACCGTCACCGATCCGATTGCCAACTGGCTACCGAGGGCGAGGGGAATGCGGATGTCGACGCGCCCGCCAGTGAGCAGGTCGCGATTGGTTCTCGATACCGAGAGGCCCGGATTGCCGACGAGTTGTGTGCCCGCTGCGGAGGCCTGGGTGTTCTCGCTCGCGGCTGTCTTCTTCGAGGTGGCGAGACCATCCGGCTCGATCCGGCGGATGTCAACTGCCTGCGTTCCGGTACCGAAGGAGGCAACGATCACCGAATTCACGATCGCTTTCTTCACCTCGGGGAGGGAGTTCGGGAAGCTACGCATCGAATCTGTGGTGATCACGTAGTCGGAGTCTTTCCATCCCTCTGGCGACTTGGCTTTTACCGCGGGATCGGTGTCGACCTTGTAGTACCAGACCACGTTGTCGCGCGACCACCCTGATTTCACGAGATCGACCCACATCGCGTCGTCCACAATGATGCGGTTGGTGTGCGGGATGTTGGCGACCGCCCAACCCTCGGCCGAACGGAGCGGTGAATCCAGATCGGCGAGGAGGAATCCGCGCAGCTGAATGGTCCAGAGCGGGCCGGCAGCGACGAGGGCAAGTGCCGTAATACCCACCCATGCACCGGCACGAACGCGAGTCACGCCACGGCCGTCACGCAGGGCTCGAACGGCCTTCTCGGCCAACGCCGCGATGAGGATCGCAGCGAACGGCAGGAGCACGATCACGTACGGTACCGGGAGGTATCCATTCGGTCGGAACATCGTGACGATCAGGAACACCATCATCACGGCGATCGGTCGGAGCCGCGTGAAGAACAGGGCGGAGAACGAGGCGAGCGTTCCGAGCACGATGATCACCGGGTCCAGCTGCCACCACATCAAGAAGGTGCGCACGATGAGGCTGTTCGGATCGAACACCGAACCGCTTCCGGCCCGGGACCCGAGCTGGAAGAACACGCCGTCCGTGAGGCTCGATCTGCCGCTCGACGGCAAGAGCTCCCCCTTGATGGCGGCCAGAAGCAAGTAGCTCGATCCGACCAGCACGAGTACCGTTCCGGCGACTGAAAGTGTGTACCGACGGGTTGCCCGATGGGAGGATCGCACCATCATCCAGACGAGGAACGGGAGTGCCAGGAGAAATGTCTCCTTGCTGAGCACCGCGATGCTGAAGAAGGCAGCGGATGCCGCGAAGCTTGCAAGTTGGGAGCGCTTGTTGAGCGCGAGCACGAAGGCCCCGAGCAACCACGGCAGCGCGATGTTGTCGAGGTACACCGTGCGATGGAATTGCAGGGCGAGTGGCGACAGGGCGAATACCAGAGCCGCGGCAGAGCTTGACGCGCGGCCGAGACCGAGACGGCGGGCTAGCACCCAGACGAGCACGACGCTGATGAGGGTCGCGACTATCACCGCTTCGCGTGCGGCGAGCACGGCGAGGTCGTAACGGGCAAATGCACCGGTGAGCTGCGCATAGCCCGCGATCTGGATCCAGCCGAGCGGCGGATGATCGTAGCCATAGGTGTAGTGCGCGAGCTGGCCAAACGTCGAGACCGCGTAGGCCTGGGCGGTATAGGTACCCTCGTCGTCGATGCGCTGCGGCGAACCGCCGAAGTTGACGAACGACACAATTGCGGAAATGACGAGTACCGGAGACAGCCACGGTATCGCGAGACGGTGGCGAACGTAGAAGCGGTTGAAGACTCCCGCGATTCGGTGACCTCCGTCCGAGAAGAACTCGCGCACGGAGGCGGGGGAGAGCGTTGTACTCGTCATCGGGTCACTCCCTCAGAGACGGTTTCGCGGTGCTCGGCCGACTTAATTTGTTCGTCCGCGAGTGCGCGGTCGGAGTCGACGGGTGGGAAGAAGTCGAATCCGCCGAGCCGGGCCGGTGGGGCCGCAGGGATCGGCGTGGCTGCGCTGATGACCGATTCGGTAACGACGACGGGCTCCCTGTGAACCCCGCTGTGCTCGGTCTTCTCCCAGCCGGTCTCTCCGCGTAACTGACGGAAGACGGCACGGATCGCGGCGGCGGCGAGGAATACCTGGAATGGGAACGTTCCAAGAATGAGGCGCACATAGTCCCGTACCCGAACCTTCTCGTTGTACACACGTCCGAAGTCACCGAGACCGGCGATTTCGACTGCCACTGTGATGAGCGTTGGGGCGATCGGGATGAACGTGATCAGTGCGATCGGTGTCGGCACCTTCACAAAGAGGATCAATATGAGCGAGATCGGGATCATAATGCCGGAGACGGCCTGAAGGAACGGCATCGCGAGCATGTAGCGCGCAAAGAGTCGCTGCGTTCGGGTCGGAAGCTTTTTCCACTCGCCTTTTCGGAGCACCTGTAGGAAGCCCTGGTTCCAGCGGGTGCGCTGTTTGAACAGCGACATCAGGGTTCCGGGTGTCTCTTCGCGGGTGACGACTTCCGGGCTGTAGGCCACCACAACCTCGGCCCCAGCACTCGAAAGCCGCACGCCGAGCTCGCAGTCTTCCGCGAGGCACTCGGCATCCCAGCCGTCAGTGAACTCGAGCCATTCGCGCCTCACGAATACCGTATTCCCGCCAAGCGGAATGAATCGAACACCCGCGTGGAAGTGCAGGCGGGAACGGAACCAGAAGTAGTACTCGAGCACATTGCGCAGGGACCACCAGCTCGATCGGAAGTTCATCAGCTGCACGCCGCCCTGGACAACGGCTGCACCGGTTTCGGTGAACTTGGAGTCGATCAGGCGGAGAAGTCCCGGGTTCACCTCGTCCTCGGCGTCGAACACTCCGATGATTTCACCGGTGGCGAATTTGAGAGCGGTGTTGAGCGCCTTCGGCTTGTTCTTGGGAACGCTGTGGTCTACGACAACAGAGATGAGTTCGGGATGCCGTGCAGCAGCCTCCCTGGCGACCCGTTCGGTGCCGGGGTCATCGTGGCCGACGATCGCGATGATTTGTACGTTCGGGTGTGTTTGGCTGGCGAGAACATCGAGGGTCTGGCCCATCACCTCTTCCTCATGACGACCAGGAACCAGCAACGTGAAGCTGTGAGCGGGGGCCAACGTCTTCTCCGAGAAGCCAGTGCGCTTGAAGTTGCCGTCGGATTTCCAGGCGTGGAGCATCCACCACAGGGTGGTCACGGCGATCACGGTAAGAGCGATCGCCACCAGAACGAGACTGGAGATCGCGACCACAGTCGTCAGGTTCAGATTGCCCAAGGTGCCGGTGGGATCGGTGGGGGAGATGACTCCCACGCCACCACGGTTGGGCACCGATCCAGACGAGCCGCCCGGTGATTCGGGGGAGGGAGGAAGCACGGGAGAAGTGGCAAATAGCACGAGAGGAGTGAGCAGATTCATGCGGGGGAACCTTCTTTAATCGCGGGAAAAACAAGGAATTGGTAGGAGAAGTAGCGAAAAGTGGTGCCGAGTACGAGCCCGACACCGTTCGCGGCGATGTTGTCGGCGATCGGACTGACCAAGCCGAAAACATAGTGGGAGACAAACAGGCAGAGGGCAGCGATTCCGAGCCCGAGAAGGTTTGAAACCGCGAACAGAACACCCTCTCGCCAGACAGCTCGGGTGTTCCGGGCGCGGAACGTCAGGTAGCGATTACCGAGCCAGGCAACGATGGTCGCTACCGTCACGGAGATGACTTTGGCGGTGATGGTGTAGTTATGCAACGGACCGAGCAGGAGCACGTTGTAGGTCGTGAAGTCCACGACGAAAGCGACCAGCCCCACCGCCCCGAACGTCACCACTTGGGAGAAACGGTGCTTGGGGATAATCTCCTCCCTCACTCGGGTGGCACCCGGTTGGGGGTAATTTTTTTGGGGCATGTCCCTTCCTTCGGAGCGCTCGGCCAATTGGATTGAACTCAATTGCCACAGACGGCCCTTTGACAGATGGGCGTTACCCGGTGTTAACATCCCGGAACTATCGGAGAAACCTGGGCTGGAGAGAGCACGTCTGTGAAAATGGACCCATGCCGTCCTGCCGTCCTGCCGTGCTGCGATCCGTCGCAGCGCTCCGCGCAGTGACAACCGCAACGGTGCTCAGAACAGTACTTTTCGTACTTCTCGCCGCGGTCTCAACCGGTCAGATCCCCGCCGCTGCAGCGCCGGTGCCGCAGCATGAGCTTTCCGTCGCAAGCGACACAGCCTTCGACCCCGGCTACATCCTCTCCGATGACGTGCTTTCGGATTCGCGATCGCTTACCGAGGCGCAGGTACAGGCCTTCATCGCCGACCGGGCTCCCGGCTGCGCTTTCACCAGCGCCACTACGTGCCTTCGCGCCTACCGCTCCGAGCTGTCCGCCCGGCCAGCCTCGGTCGGCGGCCAGTGCGCACCGCTCGAGGGCGCGTCCAGCGCGCTCGCCAGTCGCATCGTGTTCCGGGTGGCGCGGGCCTGCCACATCAACCCGAAGGTTTTGTTGGTGATGCTCCAGAAGGAGCAGGGACTCCTCTCCGCGGTGTCGCCGACCGATCGCGCCTACCGGGTGGCAATGGGATACGGGTGCCCTGACTCCGCCGCGTGCGACACGGAGTTCTACGGGTTCGCCGCCCAGGTGTATCACGCCGCAAAACAGCTCCGCAGCTATCTGCTGGATCCCGGGTACTGGCGCTATCGGGTCGGGCCGGTCGCGGTGAAGTTCAGCCCGCAGGCGACGTGCGGGGTGGCGGTGGTGAATATCCGTAACCTTGCGACGGCCGCCCTCTACAACTACACGCCGTACCAGCCGAATGCCGCCGCTCTCGCGAACCCGCACGGGCAGGGCGACGCGTGCTCGTCGTACGGCAACCGCAACTTCTGGGTCTTCTTCACCGAGTGGTTCGGCTCACCCACCGAAGGCTGAGCTGTCTCGAGAGCCTCGCCGTTAATCCCGATCGATTCTGCGCCATGGGGCGCAGCGTGCCAAGCCGTGTCCCGCACCCCTCCCGCCGTCCGCGCGACGCAGAACGTTAGCGCCAACGGCCCCCCAATACAGGGGAGAGGGTGCCTCTCGCCTGATCGGCCGCAGGTCACAAAAGGGGTACATGGACGGACCTGTACCCCGGTTCTCCAAACTTTGCTTTCATCGGGGATTTCTCGCAATGAGATCGATGTCACGATGTTCTCTAATGAATAGCTCACCGAGGATGCATTTCAATGGTTGTTCGAAGATACGGCCCCGTCGGAGACCTAGCCAATTTTCTGGGTACAAAAACGAGTTGATCCGCTGCCCAATTCTGTTAGCGTTTCAGATGTGAGGCGCTCCCTAGGCAACCCACAGAACCGCTGCGACTAACCACCCGACACAGCACACGTAGACCTGTGACTGAATCGGGGGATTCCATGTCCATCAGCGACTCCGCACCATCCGCAGTGGCCTTTCGCCAGGTCCTGACGGTACTGGTGGTAACTGCCATTGCGGCAAGCGCGGCCGTCATCGCTCCCCTGGCAAATGCAGATCGGTCGGATGCTCGCTCCCCGCAGTCCGTCCGCACCGACATCGTCGCGGACGGCACGGTCAGCGCCCCATCGAACTCCGTGCGACCAGCGTCGCCGTGGATGGTGCGATCGTCGATCCTTTTTGTGCCGACCGGCGCGGCAGCTGCCGCAGTGGCTCCCCATCCGGCAGCAGCCGAGCCTGCAACCCCGGACCCATCCCCCGTCGCGAGTGCTCCCAAAACCGTGGTGCTCGGAGATTTCCTCTCCCAGCGGGATGTTCGCCTCGAGGCGAACGCCCGCGCGGCAGCGAAGCTGAAAGCCGAACATGAGGCCGCGGCTGCCGCGGCTGCCGCGGCTGCCGCTGCTGCGGCCGCAGCCCAGGCAGCGGCGGTCGCCGCAGCGCAGGCCGCAGCACTGGCAGCGGCAGACGCCGCTGTCCGCGCGGCCCAGGGCTTCGTCCAGCGCGTCTGGACCAGTGGATTCCAGAATGAGATCAACCAGTGCCGGGGCGCCGTCGACGTGACCGCCGTCTACCAGGTGCGGGTGATTGCCGAACACAGCAGTTGCGGCGGTGGCCGATTCCCCACCGCTCCCGGAGCGATCGTCACGATCACCGGTCTCGATTCCGGCCGCTACCGCGTGATCGGGGTCGTCGCTCGCCTCAACGGTGAGGTCAACCACGCCGAGGACATCCCGCGCGGCTACGACCTGCTCTTCCAGACCTGCGTTGGAGGGTTCACCGACATGCG
>JBBRDX010000017.1:0-29289 GCA_038203515.1 Actinomycetales bacterium
GGTCTCATCCAACTCGACCACACCGGAAAGCAATTCTCGTTCGGGGCGCATCATGGCCCGACGCAGTTTCTGCATCCATGCCCACGCGGTCTCATCGGAGCCGAAGCCGAACTGGCGCTGCAAAGCCAGCGCGGAGACCCCGGTCTTCTGCGAGGTGATGAACCAACACGCGGCAAACCAGGTCGACAGTGGAGTATGCGAGCGATGGAAGATCGTGCCGGCCGTCGCCGAGGTCTTCAGCCCGCACCCCGCACACATCCAGGAGCCCGACTTGATCCGCCAGCCCTTCGCTGTCTGGCAGCGCGGACAGACGAACCCGTCAGGCCAGCGCAACTGCTCCAGATAGGCGACACACGCCGCATCGTCAGGGAACCACTCCCGGAACTCCTGGAACGTCCGCGGGTAATCAACCCCACCAACAGGCATTTTGCTCAATAAACAAATCTACTGCACTCAAGCAGATATGCAGAACATACATTCGAATATGTCAATTGCCACCGACATCCGCACGGCGTGTTGGCAGGGGATGGATCGCCGTGGAGGGGGATAGGCCAGCTCGCGGCGGCAGAAACGCGTTACGGAGGGAGTTACGACTCCCGCCGCGACGTCGTACTCCCACCGCGACCACAGGATGCACGAGGAAGACCGCGGGCGACTCCCGCCGCGACGTCGTACTCCCACCGCGACCAAAGGATGCACGAGGAAGACCGCGGGATACCCGGCGAGGACCATGGGATACACGGCGAAGACAGCGGAATGCTCCGGGAACACCGCGGGATGCACGGGAAACTGGCAGCCACGCGGCCGCAGGAGGCCTACGGCGCGAGCACCTCGCTGCGCGAAAGCATCGGATCGGCGACGACCTGAGCGCCCCGACGACGACCGGAGAACACCCACAACCGGTACAGGGCGAAGCGGAAGGCCGTGCCGAGCGCGAGGCCGACCACATTGGTCGCGAGGTTGTCGTCGAGCACCGAGGTGAAACCCAGCCCGTAGTGCGAGATCCACAGACAGCCGAGCGCGATTCCCGCGCCGGCCAGGCTCACCACGGCGAACTCGAGACCCTCTCGCAGCACGGCCGCTCGGGTCTCCGTTCGGCGTTCGGTGCGGAAGGTCCAGTAACGGTTACCGATCCAGTTGACCACGATCGCGATCGACGTGGAGATCACCTTCGCGATGATCGGGCCGCCGTGAACGAGGTGCGGCTCAAACACCGTCGTGCGCAACGCGTTGAACACCACGATGTCGACGACCAGCCCCACGCCGCCGACAAGCCCGAAGCTCAGCAGCTGGCGCACCAGGGCGATTCGGGAATCACGCGACACGATTTCGCTCCCCGTCGAAACTGCCGCGCAACACCCGCTGGTCATCGAACCGCAAGTCGGCCTGTTCGCGAGCACGTCGTGCAGCGGATGCCGCGGCCACGGCTACCCGATGGTCGCCGCGCAGCCGCGCCGGCAGCGACCGCAGTCCCCACAGGGTGACCCGGAGGATGGCTTCCTTCACGATGCCGGAACTCATCTTCGATTCGCCGTGCACGCGCTCCACAAAGGTGATCGGCACCTCGGAGATTCGCAGTCCCGCACTGTATGCCTTCCAAAGCATGTCTATCTGGAAGCAGTAGCCCTGGCTCAGGACATCCTGGTAGCCAATCTCTCGCAAAGCATCCGCGGTGAAAGCGCGAAAGCCACCGGTGATATCGCGCACCGGGAGCCCGAGGGCGATGCGGGCGTACAGGCCGCCCCCCTGGGAGAGGAGCTTGCGCCTCAGCGGCCAGTTCACGACGGATCCGCCGTGTACCCAGCGAGATCCGAGGACGAGATCCGCGTCGTTGAGCGCGGTGAGGAGGCGTTCGAGCTGCTCGGGCTGGTGAGAACCGTCCGCGTCCATCTCGACAAGCCGCTCGTAGCCGCGCTCGAGACCCCAGGAGAAGCCGGCCCGATAGGCGGCACCGAGCCCCTCTTTGCCGGCGCGGTGCAGCACGTTGATGCGGTCATGACCCGAGGCGAGCGCCGATGCCAGCGCGCCGGTGCCGTCGGGAGAATTGTCGTCGACGACGAGCACGTCGACCCCGGGCGCACTTCGCAGTACGCGCGCCGTGATCTCCGCGATGTTCTCTCGCTCGTTGTAGGTCGGGACGACCACGAGCGTACGGTTGGCTGTCTGGTTCATGGTGTCTCCCGGGTCAGTTCGTAGACGACGGTGCGATGGACGAGTATCCGGCGAGAAATCGTGTAGCCCAGTCGTTCGAGGGCGACGATGTTGGCGGGGGTCACGGTCGATCCCGGGGTCGTGAGCTCGAGGTCCCACACCCTGGGTATCGCCTGCAGCGTCGGGGCGATGGCGGCGACGGGCCACACGGAGTCCCAGATACCGGATCGCTGCGTGTAGGGAGTGCGCAGTGTGACATCCGCCAGACCGCTGAAGTACCGGGGATAGAGGCGGAGTGCGAGTCGCGGTTCACGGGAGGGTCTCGTCATCTCGTCGAAGACGACAGCATCTCCCGTTTTTGCGTACGTTCCGATCGCCAGCGCGGCCTGGCGCAGGTCGCTTCCGCCGTCTTTGGCGAATGCGGTGCGCTGGAAGACATCGGTGGGAAGTGCGAGACCGACGAGGGCCAGCACGGCGGCGACACGGAGCCAGCCCGCTGCGGCTCCGCGAGTGAAGAGCGCGCACACCCCAGAGGCCACGAGGATTGCGACCGCCGGCGTACTGGACGACAGGTAGCGGATCGAGTACATCGGAGCGATGAAGACATTACCGAAGACGAGGATTGCCATCGGCAGTACCAACCATCCGACCAGGATAGCCACCGGTCGAGCCCGCGACCGGATGAGGGTGACCACTGCGACCGCGATCAATGTCCAGCAGGCGATTGCGAGCCACGGATTGCCGAACCACTGGATCACGAACATCCGCGTGAAGGTGACGTCGTTGCGGTGCGCGAGGAAGGAGATCTGGCCGTGCTCGCCGAGGGCGTAGGCGATGACCGGGGCAGCCAGCACGACTCCGCCCGCGATCGCGGCGAGCCACCGACGGATGACGGCGCGGCCGGGGCGAGCGGCAAGGATGGCGACGCCGTAGACCGGCGCGAGGAGCACGAGGTAGAGGAACACATAGATCGAGACGGCGAACACTACTGCGAACGCGATCCACGGCAGTCGGCGCGTCACGCGACGTTCCAGCAGTGTGACGAAGAGGACCGTCAGCCAGACGGCCACTGCCGTGCCGATCGCATACGAGCGTCCTTCGGCCGCCATGTAATCGACCCGGGGAAGCAGGATCATCACGATTCCAGCGACTACCGCGATCGCGCGGGAGGAGGCGGAGCGTAGGAACAACCGGTCGGCAAGCACCACCGTGCCCGCGACGGCGACACCGACAGCGATTGTGCTCGGGAGCCGCACAGAGAGCTCGGATGCCCCGAACACATCGATCCAGAAGTGCAGGAAGACGTAGTAGGCGCCGTGCACAGCATCGACCCGTCCAAGTTCACGCCAGATCGTCGCAAGAGGGCGCTCCGCCGACATGATGCTCGCCGCCTCGTCGCCCCAGAACGCCGGGATCCAGGACCCGATGAAGCTGAGCAGCGCTCCGACCACGCCGAGAAGAGCAGCGACGGGGCCGATGACGGATTCCGCGCGGAACCAGTGAGCGAGCCTCGTCAGGCGTGTTCGCTCGACTCTGCGAAGCTCCGCCTCGGGGTCGACTTCGGTGGTGCTCACGCGTCGACCCCCTCGGGATGATGTGCGCCGGCGTGTACCGGTACGACTTCATCTTCGACAGCGGGACTTCGGATTCTGTGCGGATCCGGCGGCGATGGCGTGAGAGTTCATACAGGTTGGGTTATTGCACCCCGGCCGCGGCGACCGTGGGGAGAGACACCGTCACGGTGAACCCGTCCGCGTTGGAGAGGGTCACGGAGCCATGAGCCGCCTGCACAACGGCCTGCACGATGGCCAGTCCGAGGCCGCTGCCTCCGTCATGGGCGGCGCGTGCGGCATCCGGTCGGCTGAACCGGTCGAAGGCCACCGGCAGGAAGGCATCGGGCATACCGGGCCCCGAGTCGACGACAGTGAGCAGCAGTTCGGTGTCGGAGTGACGGAGCGCGATTCGCACCGAGCCTCCGTTAGTTACCGCAGCGATCGCATTACTGGTCAGGTTATTGACGATGCGGCCGAAATTCTCCACCGCGATGAGGTAGGCCGACGACGTCGGCTCACCCGCCACGTCGAAGTCGATCGTCACGCCAGTGGCCACGGCGAGCATCCGCGCCCGGTCGACGGACGCGGCGAGTTCGGCCGCCAATTCCGCCCAACCGCTATGGATGTCCGGAGCGCCCGAGTCGAGCTGCGACAGCTCGAGAAGGCCGGTTGCCAGCCCGGACAACCGAGCAACGGACTGCTGGGCGGTCACGATCTGCGCCTCGAGCGCCGTCGCGTCGCCGTGTGAGAGGTGTGCGAGTTCGAGCTGGGCCATGAGGATGGCGAGTGGGGTACGCAATTCGTGGCTTGCATCTGAGACCAGTTGGCGTTCGCGATCGACGGACTGACGCACATCACTGATGAACAGGTTGAGGGTCCTCGCCAGCGCGGAGAGTTCATCAGTCGCGGAGCCGATCGGCAATGGCTCCGTCGATCTCTGCGCAACGAGTGCCTCGGCCTGCTTGCGCATGCGGGTCACCGGGCGAAGTGCAGCACCGGTGAGCAGCCAGGAGGCGATGCCGAACCCCAGTACGATCACGAGGGCACTCACAATGAGGGCCTGTGTAATGCGGTCGAGCGAGAGAACGGACGAATCCAGGTTGCGCACGGTAACGACCGTCCACTCACCCGTATTCGTGATCACGGTCGCGTGGTAGATCCGATAGGACTCGTTGTCCTGCACGATGATGTTCGCGTCTCCCGGAAGTTTCGCGATTTCGGCGAGCCGGGTGTCGAGGCTCCGTGGCAGGCTCGACACGACTACTGTTCCGGCAGGGTCGATGACCGCCGCCAGCTGCCCTCGCCCGGGACGTTCGAAACTCGGGCTGCCGGTCGACGTGAGATCGCCCACATAGGGGGCGGCGTCGTAGCGCAGCAGCGTCGTCGTCGTGGTGCTGAGGATGCGCGCCACCTGGGCGCGGAATACGACGACCGCGGCGGCGGAGAGCACGATCGCCACGATGAGTGTGCCGATGGTGATGCGCCACCTGATGGTGAGTCGGCGGGGAATTCTCACTGTCGGATCCTCATCAGAGGGTCTCGAGCAGGTAGCCCGAGCCACGCTTGGTGACGATCCGAACCCCGGCGTCCACAGGCTCGAGTTTGCGCCGAAGATAGCTCACGTACTGGTCGACGATATTCGGGTCGATGTTCAGGGTCGATCCCCACACCTCTTCGAGGATGCGCGTGCGACTCACCACCGCCCCGACGGCTCCGGCGAGCAGGCGAAGCAACGCGAACTCCTTGGGACTCATCGAAAGCGGATGGCCGGCCACGGTCACCGCGACGGCGAGGGAGTCGATGCGCAGTGCCCCGACGGTGACCACGAGCTTGTCCGTATTGGCATCCCGGCGCAGCAGCGCCCGAACGCGAGCACTGAGCTCCACGAAAGCGAACGGCTTAGTGAGGTAGTCGTCGGCTCCCGCGTCGAGGCCGAAGACACGGTCCTCAACAGCATTCCGCGCGGTCAGCAAGAGCAGCGGCATCGAGCTTCCCGACTGTCGAATGCGACGGCAGATCTCGAACCCCGACATCTGCGGAAGCATCACGTCGATGGCGGCGAGAGCAAACTCCTCGGTGGAGACCGCGATCAGGGCATCCACCCCGTTGTCCACCACCCGGGTCTGGTATCCCTCCGCGATGAGGCCGCGCTCGATGAGCTCACCCATCTGGGGATCGTCCTCCACGATCAGGATCTTCACTGGTTCTCACTCCCTTGATTCGCCACACGGGCGAATGCTGCAATGTTCGCACCTTTTCCCCGGAGCCACCTTTCCCCGGGGCCACCCGCCGGGGTCTCGACCGTCACCCCCGGAGGCCGGAGGCTGGAGCTCTGCCGGGCGCGACGGCGAACCGCTCGAGACATCCGTTCCGGGTGATTCACCCACCGAAACCCAAGGAGCGGACCACGTCACCGAGCAGGGCGTGTGGCGTGGCGACGTGAGCGACTGGGGCTCGCCTGCGACCTTGCTGCGGGATCGTGATTCCTGACAGCTGCATCTTGATTATCGGTAGACGGACCGGTAGACCGTAATCATGTCCGAATACGAAGAGACCCCCGTCGACCTGCCGCTCGTACCCCTCCCCGGAAGCAATCGCCACTCCGCAGACGTGATCGCACGGGCTGCTGTGCCGCCGGTAGAGGGTGTGGAGATCGAGGTGACGGTGGTTCTTCGTCGGCGGCCGGGCGCAGACCAGTTCGACCCGTCGGTGCGTCTGAACCGCGAAGACTTCGCGGCCCGCATGGGGGCGGATGCCACGGACCTCGAGGTCGTCACAGCCACTCTCGGCGGCCTCGGGCTGCGGGTGTTGTCGACCGACCTGCCCTCGCGGCGAGTGCGTGTCGCCGGCTCCGCTGCTGCTCTCGGCCGCGTGTTCGGCACCCAACTCGAAGCGGTGACCAGTCGTGCGGCCGACGGCGCGGAGGTGCAACATCGCAACCGGTCCGGGATGCTGATGGTGCCGGCATCGCTCGACGGCATCATCACCGCCGTACTCGGCCTCGATGACCGCCCGCAGGCGCGCGCCGAGTTTCGGATCGCGGAAGCTCGGACCGTCGCGGTGAGCTACACGCCACTTGATCTCGCTGAGGTCTATCGCTTTCCTCCGCAGTTCGACGGCGCGGGCCAGACGATCGCCATCATCGAACTGGGGGGCGGATTCGCCCAGGCCGAGCTGGACACCTATTTCGCCGATCTCGGGATCACCGGACCGAAAGTGACCGCGGTCGGCGTTGATGGGGCGAAGAACGTGCCCGGCGCTGATGCCGCAGGAGCGGACGGGGAGGTGTTGCTCGACATCGAAGTAGCAGGGGCGTTGAGTCCGGGAGCGCACATCGTGGTCTACTTCGCGCCCAACACGGACGCCGGTTTCGTCGACGCGGTGAGCGAGGCGACGCATGCCGCCGTGACGCCAACCGCGATCAGCATCAGCTGGGGCCAGAACGAGGATGCGTGGACCGCCCAGGCGCGGCATTCCCTCGACCAGGCTTTCGTCGATGCCGCCAGTCTGGGCATCACGATCACCGCTGCGGCCGGCGACAACGGGAGCTCGGACGGTGCGAGTGATGGGCGCGATCACGCCGACTTTCCGGCATCCAGTCCGCATGTACTCGCGTGCGGCGGTACGAGCCTGCGGGCCTCATCGGGCACGGTGACATCGGAGACCGTCTGGAACAATGGCCTCGGGGCCGGGGCAACCGGGGGTGGTGTGAGCAACTTCTTCGCCCTTCCAATCTGGCAGAAGGCGGCGGGGGTACCCGCATCGTCTCGCGGCATGGCGGGCCGCGGGGTACCGGATGTCGCTGCAGTGGCCGATCCGACGACCGGGTACGAGGTGCTGGTGGACGGTGAGAAGAAGATCTTCGGTGGCACAAGCGCGGTGGCCCCGCTGTGGGCCGCGCTGGTTGCGCGTTTCGCCCAGGCGACCGGGGAGCCGTTCGGCTTGCTGCATCCCCGACTTTACGGACCGGGTTCGGCCGTGTCGAACGGGGCAGCGTCGGAGAAGAACGGGTTCCGGGACATCACCGCGGGCAACAACGGGACTTTTGCCGCCGGGCCGGGATGGGATGCCTGTACAGGTCTCGGAGTGCCCGACGGGGCCGCGTTGCTGGCTGCACTGACTTTGGCGGACGTCACCGGCCTTCGCTAGCCTCCTCCCATGGCTTTCATCGAGGCGACAGGCCTCACCAAGACATACACTCCCAAGGGTGCCGGGTCCGTGCACGCTCTCGACGGGCTCGACCTTGCCGTACCGCAGGGCACGGTCACGGCGCTTCTTGGCCCGAACGGTGCGGGAAAGACCACCACAGTGAAGGTGCTCACCACCCTCACCCGCCCGACGGCGGGCAGCGCACGCATCGACGGCATCGACGTGCTCGCACAGCCCGAGCGAATTCGTCCGATCATCGGCGTCTCCGGCCAGTACGCCGCCGTGGATGAGAATCTCACCGGCTTCGAGAACCTCGATATGGTGGCGCGGCTCTACCACCTCGGAGCTGTCCAGTCGCGGATTCGGGCGCAGGAACTCATCACCCTCTTCGACCTTGAAGAGGCGAAGAACCGCCCGGTCAAGGGCTTCTCCGGCGGCATGCGACGACGCATCGACCTCGCCGGCGCCCTGGTCACCCGGCCGAAGGTGCTGTTCCTCGACGAACCGACGACCGGCCTCGATCCGCGAAGTCGCCTGGGCATGTGGGACATCATCACTACCCTCGTCGGGCAGGGAACGACGGTACTCCTCACTACGCAATACCTCGAAGAGGCCGACCAGCTGGCCGACAGCATCTCTGTTATCGATGACGGCAGGGTCATTGCACAGGGCACTTCCGACGAGCTGAAGGCATCGATCGGTGGCCAACGCGTCGAAATCTCCCTGGTCGACCCTGCTGACAGCTCAGCGACAGTCGAGGTGTTGCGCCGTTTAGGAGATTCCGAGCCGACGACCTCGGCGGAAGGCCGCGAACTCACGGTGAACGCGCCGGATGCGCCGGGGGCACTTCAGGCGATCCTCGCCGAACTCGGCAGCCGCGGCATCCGCCTGTTCGATGCCGGAATGCGACGCCCGACCCTCGACGACGTCTTTCTGCGCCTTACCGGTCACTCCGCGACCGTGGAGACTGCGGATTCGGCACCCACGAAGAAGAAGCTGGCCGCAAAGAAGGAAAAGAGTCGATCATGACCACCGCCGACCGGACCACCCCGGCCAGGACTGCCGCGTCGGCGCCGGGCACAGCGCTCGCCCACTGGTTCTCCGACGGCTGGATCACCACCCGCCGCAACCTCATCAAGATCAAGCGCGTGCCCGACATCCTCGTGTTCACGACGCTACAGCCCATCATGTTCGTCGTGCTCTTCACCTACGTCTACGCGGGCGTGATCAACATTCCGGGCAGCAGTTACAAGGAATTCATCATGGCGGGCATCTTCGCCCAGACGATCGTGTTCGGATCCACCTATTCGGGCTCAGCCATGGCGCAAGACCTAAAAGACGGGATCATCGACCGGTTCCGAACACTACCGATGAGCCCGTCGGCTGTGCTGATCGGGCGCACGAACGGCGACCTGTTCATCAATGCCGTCTCCCTTGTGGTGATGATGGTCACAGGATTCATCGTGGGCTGGCGCATCCGCTCGAGCTTCCTCGAGGCGCTCGGAGCCATCGCACTCCTGCTGCTGTTCGCCTACGCCTTCTCCTGGGTGATGGCGTTCATCGGTATGAGCGTGCGTAGCCCCGAGGTCATCAACAACGTCTCGTTCCTCATCCTGTTCCCCCTCACCTTCATCTCGAACGCATTCGTTCCCAGCGATACACTGCCAACCCCGCTCCGAGTGTTCGCGGAGTTCAACCCGGTGTCTGCGCTCGTTTCCGCGGTCCGCAACCTCTTCGGGAACTCCCCACCGAATTCCCCCGTCGCCGACAACTGGGCCCAGCAGAACCCCGAGATCACCGTGCTGATCGGGATAATCGTGCTGCTCGTGGTGTTCGTGCCGTTGGCGATCCGCAAGTTCGCAAGTGTGAGCAGCCGCTGAGCGTGCGCTGAGCGTGCGCTGGGCAGCCGCTGGGCCGGCGTCCTCCATGCACGCGCCCAAACCGGGAGGCTACTCCCACATTCGCTGGCTAACGTGGAACCATGACGGACATCGCGATCACCGGTTCTACCGGACACGTCGGCCGCCTGGTCGCCGATCAGCTTGCCGATCTCACCCCCACCCTGGTGGTGCGGGATGCTGCGAGGGCTCCGTCGATCGCTGGATCCCGAGTGGTCGTGACGGACTACGCGGATGCCTCGAACTCGGTGCGCGCGCTCGAGGGGGTTGACGTGCTGTTCATGGTCTCCGCGTCTGAAAATAAATTCCGCCGGGTTCAGCACCGCACGTTTATCGAAGCGGCTGCCGCCGCGGGAGTCGACCACATCGTCTACATCTCATTCTTCGGCGCCGATCCAGACGCGGTCTTCACCCTTGGGCGGGATCATGCCCACGCCGAAGCCGCGATCCGCGCGAGCGGGATGAAGTACACCCTGCTACGGGACAACTTCCATTCCGACCTGCTTCCCCATTTCGCCGACGAGTTCGGGGTCATCCGCGGGCCAGCCGGCGATGGCCGAGTGGCGGCTGTCGCCAGGGCGGATGTCGCGGACGTTGCCGCGGAGATCCTGCGTGACTCCGCTGCCCACGCCGGGATCACGTACGAACTCACCGGACCCGAAGCGCTCTCGTTCGACGAGATTGCCGTCCGCGCCGGTGCTGTGATCGGGCGGACCCTCAGCTACGCCCGCGAAACCGTGGACGAGGCCTACGCGTCGCGTGCCCACTATGGTGCGGAGCAGTGGCAGCTCGACGCCTGGGTGAGCACCTACGCTGCCATCGCCGAGGGGGAGACCGAACGGGTCACGGATCATGTCGAACGGGTTACCGGGCATCCCGCACGCACCATCGAAGCAGCGCTGACCGCTCAGGGTTGACGGGTTCGGGATTCACCGGTCCGGGATGAGCACTCATACAGGCCGCACCATGGTCCGGGGCAATCAGCGGCCAGCCGCGTAGCCCTGCGCGCCGCGTGGATTCGCCGCGGCACTGAGCAGCCCGGTGACGGCATCCCGGCCCACTGTGGAGAGCCTCCCGAGGCTCCAGTCACCCGCCACAGTGACCCGGTGACCTCGATTTCGAAGCTCGGCGATGACATCCGCCCCCAGCCGCCCCTCGACGACCGCGCCGCCGGGCTCCCAGGTGCGCGGCCAAAAAGACTCGGGAAACGAGGTCGTGTGGAACGCCGGCGCATCGATAGCCTCCTGGGGCGAATAGCCGCCAACGAGCGTGCGTAAGAGGTACAGCAGTTGCCACTGGTCCTGCTGGTCCCCACCGGGAGTGCCGAGGGCGGCGATCGGATGCCCGTCGCGGAACAGCATGGTGGGGGTGAGCGTTGTTCGTGGTCGCCGACCCGGCCTGAGGGCCGACGGCGCGGTCGGGTCGAGCCACATCATCTGGAGTCGGCTGCCCAGGCAGAACCCGAGTTCGGGAATCGTCGGGGAGGACTGGAGCCACCCTCCCGAGGGCGTCACCGAGATCATGTTGCCCCAGGAGTCGACCACATCGATGTGGCAGGTGTCTCCGGCGGTGACCCCGGTGGGGGAGACCGTCGGCTCGCCGCTGCCCGCAAAGTCCGTGTCGTCGAAGTCGTCGCCGGCGGGATCGGTCGCGATTCGCAATGGTGGCCGGTAGGCCTCCACCCCTGGCACCGAGCCGGGCCGGAACTCGTTCGATGCGCGCTCGGTGATCAGAGCGCGTCGCTGTTGCGCGTAGCCCACCGAGAGGAGGTGCGTGAGCGGCACGTCCACGTCTCCGTAATAGGCGTCACGATCGGCGAGGCTGAGCTTCTGGGCCTCGAGGATGGTGTGGGCACCCAGTGCGGTGGAGGGATCGAGGCGGGCGTCGTCGAATCCGTCGAGAACGGCGAGCGACTGCAGGAGCGCGGGACCCTGACCCCAGGCACCGGACTTCGCGACGGTGACGCCGCGGAAGTCGAGGGTGGTCGCCGGCTCGTAGCTCGCCCTGAAATCCGCGAAGTCCTGTTCGTCGATCACCCCCGCGTGATCGGTACCCGAGGAATGACGATGTTTCTCGCGCACGAAGCGGGCCGCCGCCTCCGCGACGAATCCGCTGCTCCACGCCAGGCGGGCGGCGTCGATGCGTGCCTCCCGCGACTCGGCATCGCGCCCGGCATCCACGAGCCGGTCGAGGGTGTCGGCATAGGCGGGGTTGGCGAAGAGCTCGTCTGCGAGGGGGACCCTGCCCTGAGGCATCCAGAGCGCGGCCGAGGTCGGCCAGTGTTTCTCGAAGAGCCCGGAGACCGCTGAGATCGTGGCACTCACCCTGGCGAGCAGCGGATGCCCGTGCCGGGCGTAGTCGCGGGCGAAGGCGAGCACCTCGCCGAGCTCCCAGCTACCGCGGTCCCTCAGCAGCAGCAGCCAGGCCTCAACGGCGCCGGGCACCGCGGCGGCCAGGGCTCCAGCGCCGGGAACGAGATCCAGTCCCTCGGTGAGGTAGTGCTCGATCGTGGCCTTTCGCGGTGCCGGCCCCTGCCCCATCAGCACGACCGGTTCGGACGGGTTTTGGGCGGTGGCGAAGATGCCGACGAGGTCGCCACCCGCACCATTGAGGTGCGGTTCCACCACATGGAGCACGAATGCCCCCGCGGCAGCGGCGTCGAATGCGTTCCCGCCGCGCTCCAACACCGCCTGCGCGGATGCCGTTGCGATCCAGTGGGTCGAGGCGACCATCCCGAAGCTGCCGCGGAGGGTCGGTCGGGTGGTCTGGGGATCGGCTGGGGTGAAGGAGGTCGCAGAAGTCACAGTCTGCAGATTCTAGGCGCGTGTCGTGTGGATGACCGGAGTGCACTCTGCCCGGTGACCCGCCATCATGGGGTCATGACTCCTCGCGAGACTTTTCCGAAATCCCGCATTCGAGGCTCACTCAGGCGGTACTGGACGCCGCTCGCCGTCGCGTACCTCGTGCTCGCGCTGGTCGGGCTGGTCGGCACCTGGACTTTTAACGTCTTCGCCATCGTGCAGGTGCGCGACTTCGTCGGCGACTGGGTGAACAGCGGTCCGGCAGTGTCATCCCTCACCGTCGACCTGCTCATCGTCGCGGTGGCGGGCAGCATCCTCATCATCGTGGAATCCCGACGGCTCGGTCTTCGGGGTGGTTGGATCTACCTGGTACTCGCTGGAATCACCGCGTTCGCGTTCGTGTTCCCGCTATTCCTGGCCATGCGCGAACGGGCCCTCACCCGGCGAACGACTGAGGGTGGCGCCGGGGCCACCAGCCCCCGGTCATGATGAAAGGTACTTCCTGGCGTATCGAGACACCAGCACGGCCAGGACCGGACTCGATCCCGCGGACTTCCGGCCGCTCACACGAGACGGGGGGACCGCTCAAGCCGAGCGTCACCGCGGGACGGATCAAGGGCGGGACGGAGACGGACTTCGACCCCGCGCCGGGCCACGCGACGGCGCCGATCTCGATTCGCACATCGAGCGGACGAGGCTGGCAGCGCTAGCCTGACGCCATGAGCTTCTCGCTGCTTGCGCTCGTGGTGCTCGTCGGCCTCCTCGGCCCGCTCCTCGCGGGCCGCGAGTCATGGCACCTGCCCGCCGTGGTAGGAGAGCTGCTCGGAGGGCTGCTGGTCGGCGCATCCGGTCTTCGCCTGCTCGACTCGAGCGAACCGACCTTCACCGTGCTCGCCGACGTCGGTTTCGCCCTCGTGATGTTCGTCGTCGGATCGAACGTTCCAGTGCGGGATGCCACGGTGCGGCGTGCGCTCCGGCGCGGGCTCGTCGGCGCGGTCCTGGTGGGGGTGCTCGCCGCTCTCGCTGGCATCGGCCTCGCCGCTCTCTTCGGCACCGGTCACGCGGCGCTTTACGGCGTGGTGATCGCCTCGTCATCCGCCGCCCTGATCCTGCCGATCATCGCCTCGCTGAAGCTGACTGGCGTCGCCCAGCTCACCGCACAGGTGGCCATCGCAGACGCGGTGTGCATCGTCGCGTTGCCACTCGCGATCGATCCGGCCCGGGCGGCGACCACGGCTCTCGGCGCCCTTACGGTGATCGTCTGCGCCGCCCTGCTCTTCTTCGTGCTGCGTCGACTGGACCGGAACGGACTTTCCAAGAGACTCCATCACCTCTCGGAGCGCCGCAAGTTCGCGCTCGAGTTGCGCATCAACCTTCTTGTGCTGTTCGGTCTCGCCGCGCTCGCGCAGTTCGCGCACGTGTCCGTGCTTCTCGCCGGGTTCGCGCTCGGACTCGTCGTCTCGGCGATCGATGAGCCACGACGTCTGGCCCGCCAACTCTTCGGAATCACCGAGGGATTCTTTGGACCGCTGTTCTTCGTCTGGCTCGGCGCGTCGATCAGCCTCTCCGAGCTCGGCGCGCACCCGCTCATGATCCTGCTCGGTGTCTGCCTCGGGGCCACCGCGATCCTCAGCCACCTGGTCGCCAGGCTCGTGTCGCAGCCGCTGCTGCTCGGTGTCGTGGCCGCCGGGCAGCTCGGCGTGCCGGTCGCCGCGGCCGCCCTTGGCACCCAGTTGCACCTGCTCCAGCCCGGAGAGGATGCCGCGCTCCTGCTCGGCGCACTCCTCACGATCGCGGCCACGACGGTCGCGGCAAGCCTGCGGGCACGGCGCGAGCGCGCCACATTCGCAGCATGACCTGCGTCGTGCGCCATCCGACGACGCACGATCCGTCCCCGACCCGGATCGACTTGGTAGTTGTTGCGACTTTGCCGCTGGTGAAGTCGCAACAACTACCAAGTCGATCGGGGTCTAGCGGGTTCGAGGGCCGGCGGGGCCGAGGGGCCGAGCATCCTGTTCGTGTGATTCGAGTCGGGAGCAAATGCGACCTGAGCGTGCCCCAACCCCTATTTACTCCCGAGTCGATTACTCGGGCTGGGTCACCGCGGCAGTGCGACACCGGCATCGTGTGGCACCGGCACTGAGCGACACAGGCACAGTGTGGCACCGACACCGTGGCAGGGCGACACAGGCACAGTGGATGGCGCGATCAGCGACCTGCACGCGCAGACTTCGTAGACTGCTGGGTGCGGTCGAGTCCCGAATTCTTCGGCCCCGCGGCGGAGGTGGACAGCACGGTGAGGATACGGGCGACGTTTGGCGCCCTCCGGCTGCTCATGGCAGCCGTATGCCTCGTGGCACTCGTGTCCCGTTTCCTGTGGGGGCTGGGGTCGGCGACCTTCACCCCGGGCAACTTCTTCGCCTATCTCACCATCCAGAGCAGCATCCTGTTCCTGGTGGTCACGATCGTGGCAGCGGTCGTCACGCTTCGCGGAAGGGACGACGCGCCCTGGCTGGACCTTGCGCGGGCGACGGTGCTCAGCCTTACCGTCTCCTGCGGCATCATCTTCTCGCTCATCGTCGAACAGTCGGGCGAACGCGGCTTCCGCATCGACGTGCCCTGGTCCGATGTGGTGCTGCATTTCGTGCTTCCGGCCATCGCGGTGCTCGACTGGATGATCGGGCCGGGCCGGGGTGTGGCGCCATGGCGGAGCATTGCGATAGTTCTCATCTTCATGATCGGCTGGGGTCTCGTCACGCTCGCGCGGGGGCCCCTGGTCGGCTGGTATCCCTATTTCTTCCTCGACCCGGCCCAGCTCGCGAACACGGAGCAGTTCTTCTTCTTCGCGTCGGTCGCCATCCTGCTCTTCGGGGGCATTTCGACTGCGCTTGTGGCCGTGAGTCGCACCATGCCTCTCGCTGAGCGCTGGGCAGTCCGCTGGGCGGTGCGCGCGTCGCTCAGGCCTTCGCGAATGGAGCGAGCGCCGTCAGCACGGCTCCGAGCAGGTCGTCGTCGCTGAGTTTGACCACGCGTCGCGCGGCCTTGCCTCCCACGATTCCCACGAGCACTGGTTCGCCGGTGATGGCCTGGAGGTTGACCCAGTCCGTGATGTCGCTATCGGTTCCGACGAGACTCCAGATCGCCGCATCCGTCGACCAGAACGGCTTGTCGAAACGCAGCCAGACCGTCTCGACCGATCCCATGCCGAGTGCGGTGATGGCCGTGCGATGGGTGAATGGCAGCAGCGGGTCGAATGCCACCGCATTCTTTTTGAGCACACCGAGCGGCAGGGTGACCACGACTCGGTCCACGGTGAGTGATTCGCCCGTGCCGAGCTTGAGGCTCACCGCAGAATCACTGTGAGAGATGCCGAGTACCGCGGTCGAGAGCGATACCCGCACCCCCTTGAGCGCATCGGTGATCACTCCCGAGAAGCCGCCGGTGACGATCCGGTCGCGTGCTGGCAGGTCAGTGAGTCCGTACCAGGTGGAGAGTTCCGACGCGCTGGCTCCAGTGACGCCAGCGAGCGAGGCGAGCGCCGCGGTAAGGAGCTCGGTGCCGGCGAGACCGTCGACTGTAGTTCCGGCTGCTTTCGCCGTAGCTCCCGAACCCTCTAAGGCGGCGGTGAGAGTGGAATCGGCAAGCTCGGCGTCGGCCCAGGTCGTCGCGGCGGCGAGGGCAGGTGCGCCGACGGTGTTGCCGGTGCTCCGCCCGTTCTCGCCTGCGGCGAGGAGATCGGTGAGCGGATTGGACTGGATGCCGAGAGCCGCAAGACGCGCGAGGAGCGACTGGTCCGCCACTTCTCCGAGTCGCCACGCTCCCAGTTCCACGCCGAGTGGCCAGGACTTTGGTGTTCGTGTGTCGATGCGGCCGCCCACGCGATCCCGGGCCTCAAGCACGATGACATCGAAACCGCGCTGCACCAGCGCACGGGCGGCTTCTGCCCCGGCAGCTCCGGCTCCGATGACTGCGATCTTCTCGCCGGAGGCGACCACCCCCAGCACCTCCGCGGCGACCCGCGCACCAGACTGCTGGGCGCCGAGCACCGTTCCCGCGAGGTCCGCCGAGGTCGCCTCTCCGGCGAAGAAGACCCGCCCGCTCACCGGTTGGGACAGGTCATCCCGGTGCTGGGGGGTCGCACCGGGGGCGAGAAAGCTCTGTGAGCCGCGCGCGAAGGGATCCGTCGACCAGGCACTCCGCTCGATTCCCGAGGGTCGAGGCACCACCGACGATGGGGTGGGGGATGGCGTCGCCGACCCGGTGGGACGCGGGGATTCCTCGACGCACGCCGTCACAACGAGCAGGGAAAGACCTGACCCTGCCCCGAGGAGGAAACTGCGACGACTGAACGACATCTCAGCGCCACTGTACTCGTAAAGACCCGCAGGCCGAGGACGGGCAGCTCAGGACGAGGCGGGCTCGCGCCTCGCGGTAAGACGGGCAAACCCGATTGCGACCGACGCCACCACCACGATGAACGCCGCTATTCCCAGGACATAGACGAGAAGACTCGCGATGCCGCCGGGGCCGGCCGGCTCAAGGAAGGGATACGGATACCAGCCGGTGATGGCGCCACGGATCATTGTGAAAGCGAGCCAGGCGAGAGGGAACGACACCACAAGCCAGAGCCTCTTCCACGGCACCCGAACACGGCCGGGCGCGAGCAGCCAGTCGAGCAGGATGAAAATCGGCACCCACACATGCATGACCTCGTTGCACCAGCGGGGGGGTGAATAACTGCCGTCGCCCGGAATGTTGCGCAGCAGAACGTTGTAGACGAGCCCCGTGATCACGGCGTAGGAGAGGATGGCAACCCGCACGCTCGTAAACAGTTCGGTGTCTCTCGGGCGACGAAAGGCCAGACTGCCACCGACGAGGAGCACGACGACGTTCATCATGCTGGACTCGATGGTGAAGTAGCTGAAGTATTCACTCGGCGCAAACGAGTCGTGCAGGAGCTCCGCCGTCACCTGGGTGACGAGCGCAGCAAAAACCAGCATGCCCATCGGGATGCGCAGGAGCGCGAAAACTCGACGCAGGGTTGGTGCACCCGCGCGCACCGGAATATCGATCACAGACATCTTCGTCACGGGTTTACGATAACGGCTCGTCGCGAGCTGCCCGAACGGGGCACTGGGGCTACCCGGCGATTTCTCAGTAATCGCATGAGCAAATGCGGCGCGAGGGAGGAATTCCGTGAAGAGACGCCGTCCTGCGGCACCCTTTAGGCTGGCGGGATGTCACTTCCGGAGGTCTGCGTCTGCTACCTGCTTCGGCCGGGGGTCGGCGGCGAGGAAGTGCTCCTCGGGCGTAAGAAGTTTGGACTTGGTGAGGGCAATCTCGTCGGTCCCGGCGGAAAAATCGAGCCGGGCGAGACTCCCGAACTGGCGATCCGGCGTGAGGTCGCGGAGGAGGTCTCGCTCGTTCTCGGGCGAGTCGAACTCATCGGTGAGCTGACCTACCCGTTTCCCCATAGGCCCGCCTGGAGCCAGAGGTCGTGGGTGTTTCTCTGCCGGGACTGGCAGGGCGAGGCTCGGGAGTCCGATGAACTCGCCCCCGAATGGCATGCGGTGGACGATATCCCGATCGCGCGGATGTGGGATGACGCCCGCTATTGGGTGCACGATGCCCTGGCCGGTCGCTTCGTGAGAGCGACCTTCGAGTTCGGCGCTGATCTGCGCACCGTGTCGGCCTCAGATCACCCCGCATTTGCGGCGGGGCCTGCAGGCAGCACACGCTTGTAGGAGCGACCATCATCGAGGGTCACCGTCGTGGCTTGGAGCGTTCCACGGCTGATGCGCAGGTACACCGCCTGCGCGGTCACCCCCAGCGTGCGCGCGGCATCGGCCACGGATTGCCCGGGAAGCTCGGTGGGCACACTGCTCGGGCGCGCGGAACGTCTGCGGCCGGCCGCCAGGCGTGCGGCGATCTGATCGTCCGTGCCCTGCCACCGCCATTTCGCGGCGGAGACACCAAGGCCCGCGGCATCCGCTATCCGCTCCCAGCCTTCACCGGCGGCGAGCGAGTCGCGCACTGCCTGCAGCAACGCCGGCTCCTGTTCGAGAGCGGCGGAAGCCTGCCTCACCGCGCTGAGCCGGTCGAGTGGATCAGTAGCACTCGCCAGCGCCTCGAGAGCACGCCGCGACGCGTCCGACAGGAAAGTCATCGACCGGCGAAAGCCGCATCCGCCAGACGCGCCTGCACGGTCGCGAGCGAGGGGTTGGTAGCAGTCGATCCATCGGGAAAGATCAGGGTCGGCACCGTCTGGTTGCCCCCGTTGACTTCGGCGACGAGCTCGGCCGTGCCTTCGACCTCCTCGATGTTCACCTCGGTGTAGGGCACGCCCGCGCGATCCATCTGGCCTTTGAGGTTGCGGCAATAGCCGCACCAGGTCGTGGAGAACATCAGGACGGAGCCCGCGGGGGGGATGAATTCGGCAGGGGTTGACATGCCTTAAGCCTAAGGCGGGAGCCTGAAGGTTCTCTCGCATTTAAGAGGCCGAGGGACAGACATCGACACTCGGCCGAGCGTAGGTTGGAGTCGATCGGGCCGATACTCACAACCGCCGGACCCTCCGACGCGAGTCAGCCCAGGCTGGACGAAAATGATGTCGAACACCGCAATGCAGATGTTGGAAATGCACTCCGAATCGATGCAGGGCATGGATGTGGGCGTGATGCAGGAGTGCATCGAGGCGTGCTCAGCCTGCGAGCAGGCCTGCACACTGTGCGCCGGCTCGATGTCCATGTCACCAGAAATGGCAGTGTGCGCCAGCATGTGTCAGAACGCCGCTGATATGGCCAACACCTTGATGCGCATGATGCTCCGTCCGAACGGCATGAATGGGCCAGCGATGATGGCGATGCTTAAGGCAACGGTCGTGATGTGCATGAGCTGCGCCGACGAGTGTGAGGCGATGGCAGGCATGAGCGCCGACTGCGCAATGTGTGCCGAGGTCTGCCGACAGTGCGCGATGGCCTGCCAGAAGATGATGGATTCGATGCTCGCCGCCAAGAAGTAAAGCGCCGTGCTCGACCGTCGGTCCTAGCGCGGCGCGCGCAGGACGCTGACGCGCGTCGCCCCGATCGCGAGCGTTTCGTAGAGCTCGTGCAGGGCGACCGGTTCGCCGATCGATACCGTCGCACCCAGGTCGGCGTGATTCCAGGCCCAGACGGTTCCCGTTGCGTCGAGGAGGTCTATCCCGACCCAGCTTCCGCCGGTTCCGTTCGACAGTGACACGTGTGCAACGATTCCGTCGCGCCACTTGCTCGGCGTCGCGGCTGTCACCCGTTCGCGGATGGCGGATACCGTGTGGCCGGCGGCCGGAGAGACGCACGAGTCCCCGAGCGAGTGAGCGCACAGCATGGGGGCGTTCACCGGTGGTGTGGTGTTCGACATGCTGGCCTCCTGTTCGTGAGGTCTGTAGTGGGGAATGCGTTTTCTCCCCCGAGGGTATGTTCGGGCGAGGACGATGTCATCCCGTCCCGTAATGCTGCGAAACAAAGCCAGTGGCTCGACTTGGTGCCGGTGGTGCACCACGGGCGCCAAACCTGCGTAACGTTATCTCTGGAGTGCGCCAACCACGGACTTCGCGCAAATGAGAGGTTCTGCTGTGGCCGAATGTATTCATGGACTAGAAGCGGGCCTGTGCGACCAGTGCTTCCCCAAGGCCGTTCCCGTGCTGGAGGTCGTCACCGCCGCTGGCCAGCGCAACGCGCGGGCTAAGGCTGCGGTCACCCGTCGTGCAGCATCGGCCGCGTCGAAGACCGTGGAAAACGTCGGCGACCAGCGCATCTACCACTTGACCCATGTTCGCAATCTCACCGACATCCTCGCCTCGGGCGCGATCCTCGCCGACGGCAACGAATCCTGGACCACCCACCCGCCCGTGGACCTCTCTTCCCCCGAGACCAGGGAATCACGGCGGGCAACGGCCGTGGCAGGTCTCGGCAGCGCGGCCGTGGCCGAATTCGTGCCCTTCTTCCTCGTGCCCAACTCGACGATGTGGGAGGACATCCGCTCGGATTCTCCCGACCCTCGCCTGTCTTCCGATGCGCGTGGAGTGATCGCCGCAGATTTCGTATTGCTCGTGAGCACGGTGAAGCACGCGGAGGAGCACACCGAGGACGGCGCGATCGTTGTGACGGACGGCGATGCCGCCCACGTACTCACCCGCTTCGCCGCCTCCACCGAGTCGAGCGAGCGGATGTTGCGGCGCCTCCGCGCCGACGACAACGCCGAGACCATCGTGGAGGCCGAACTCCTCGTGAAGCACAGCTTCCCGTTCGAATTGGTGACGCTGATCGGGGTAGCCAACGACCGCGTGCGGGACGAAGTCCGCACGATCCTCAAGTCGTCGGAGCACCGCCCCAAGGTCTCGGTCTACCCGCCGTGGTTCCAAAAGCCCGAGGCCTGAGGCACGTCAGCTCGTCACGGTCCCAGCCGATAGTGGACCCGTGTTGACCGCCGGAGTGGACCTGGCGGCCGAGCCGCGAGGTACCGCTGTGGCCGTCATCGACTGGACTGCTCCGTTGGCGCGAGTGATCGACCTGGAACTCGGCGTCAGCGACGCGCGGATCACGGCGATCGCTCCGAGCGTCGCGTCCCTCGGCATCGACTGTGCCTTCGGCTGGCCGGATGACTTCGTCTCATTCGTCAGGGGTCACGCGGCGGGTGACCCGCTTGATCGTTCGGCCGAAGAGCGCCGCGGATCGGGAATGGACTGGCGGCGGCGGCTCGCCTACCGTGAGACCGATCGCGTCACGCGCGAGCGCACCGGGCGCTGGCCGCTGAGCGTCGCCACCGATCGGCTCGGGCTCACCGCCATGCACTGCGCCGCGCTGCTCGAATCGTTGGCCAAGGCGCTCGGTCCTGTGGACCGGGCGGGAGGAGGGGTTGCCGCCGAGGTCTATCCGTCTGCAACACTTCGCCTGTGGGGCTTTTCCACCGTCGGCTACAAGGCGGATGCGGCGACCAGGGCGGTCCTGCTCGACGCGATCGTCGAGCGCGCGCCCTGGATCGACTTGGCGCCGGTCGCCGGTCTCATGACGGCATCCGACGATGCGTTCGATGCGGTCATCGCCGCACTCGCCGCTCGGGCGCACTCCCTCGGGCTCTGGCATCGGCCACCTGCAGAATCGATCGACCGGGCCAGCCGGGAGGGCTGGATCGTGCTGCCGACGGTGGACATCGCCGAGCTGCGCCCTACCTCCTGGTCCGTGCCGTTCTAGATTCTCCGGAACACAGTCTGGACTCAGAACCAAATGCTCAGCCAGGGTGTGACCGGCGACCGGAACGACGCGTCGAGGGATGCGGCCGAGCCGGGACGGAGCTCGGTGATGCGACCGGCGCGGGCGAGGGTGACCGCAGAGACACCGCCCAGGTACAGCGAACCGAGATCGTCGACCATCAGTGCGATGGCGGCCGCGTCATCCGGAGCCTCCCCCTCGAGGGGCGCAGCGCTCGCGCTTCCGTCCGCTGCGACCGTGAGCAGGAATAGCCCGTCCGCGAACCCGAGGTCATCGCTCACGTCGAGTACGAATACCCCGGGCACACCGTAGCGGCGCGCGGAGAGCGCGGCCGGGACATCGAGGACACGTGTCCACAGGTGGTCACGCACACGGTCCCGCCGAACGGCGCGCGGATCGGAGAGCTGCCAGAGCAGCGGTTCGTCGATCGTGCGGAGCGGGGCGGAGATCGAGGAGACCAGGTCCATCTCCAGGAGAAACCTCCAGAGCCCGGCATAGGCCTCATCGGTGGCCGACACGAGGAAGGCCAGGTCGAGACGGTGCCGGGTGAAGTCGTCGCCCACCTCGACCACCCGATAGGCCGCGAATCCCTGGAGCTCGCCCTCATCATCGTCGAAGCGCACAACTCGAAGACTTTTGGCTGGCTCGGGATCGCTGCCGACACCGAGGAGCCGTTCCCAGAAGATGTCCGCGAACTCGACCTGGCCCGGAGTCTGCAGCCGCACGCGCTGCACCAGTTCATACCCATCGTGCAGCATCGTCTCCGGCTCGATGAAGCTCACGGAGCCGGATGTCTCGGGGCCGATCCAGCGTGCCCGTGTGGTGTCGATCGTCCAGTCGGCACTCATCACCGAGGGTCCGAATCCATAGCGGCCGTAGATCGTGGCCTCGGTAACGGTGAGAATCGCGACGGGCACACGGAGGGACACTGCCGTGCGCAGTTCGGCCTCCAGCAGGGCGCGGCCGATTCCCCTACGACGATGGGTGGGCGAGACCGAGACGGCAGTGACGGCCCAGGCCGGAATGCTCGTCTTGCCCGGCACAGTGAGGTCCATCACCCAGGCGCTCACGGTGGCCACGGGTGAGGCGGCATCTGCTGAGTCACGGTCCCAGACCCCGGTGGTGCGACGATGCGCGATGTGGGGTAATTGCGCGTCGAGCTTCGCCTGCGGCATTCGCCCACCGTGGAATCCGCGATTCTCCGCTTGAAGCCAGGTGGTCAGGGCTTCGCTGTCCGAGGTATCCACCAGGGCAAAGTCGAGGCCCTGGGCGGCGAGACCTTCCGCGGAGAGAGCGTCGATCGGGGCTGTGGCGTAATCGTTAGTCACTAGTCGAGGGTAGCGCGGGGTCTGCCGCCCGGGGGTGGGTCGCCTGGACCGGCGTGCTTGAATGAACAGATGACCGCCTCGCCTGTTTCCCCGACCCCGGCGGTGGGTTCATCCACCGAATCGATCGCATCCCACCTCCGGGACCTTGCCACATTCGTGCTGGCGTCCCCGTCGTCATTCCACGCCGTGGCCGAAGCCGCTCACCGATTGACTACCGCCGGGTTCGAGGCGCTCGACGAGTCTGAGGAATGGCCGCTCACGTCCGGAAAGTACTTCGTGGCGCGGGATGGAGCCATCGTCGCCTGGATCACCCCCGAGGGCGCGACAGCGACCACGCCGTTCCGTATCATCGGCGCGCACACCGATTCGCCCGGGTTCGCACTCAAGCCCAAGCCGACTACCGCAGCCCACGGCTGGCTACAGGCCGGGGTCGAGGTCTATGGGGGCCCACTCTTCAACTCGTGGCTCGATCGAGAGCTCGAATTCGCTGGAAGACTCGTGTTCGACGACGGCACAACCGCCCTGGTGCGTACCGGGCCGTTCCTGCGCTTCCCGCAGCTCGCCGTGCACCTCGACCGCGGAGTCAACAGCGAAGGACTCACCCTCAACCCTCAACAACACCTGAACCCCGTGATCGGCGTCGGCAATCTCGCGGACACGGATGTCATCGCTCACCTCGCGGGATTGGCCGGCCGTGCGGGTAGACACGTCGCCGGCTACGACATCGTCACGGCTGACACCGCGGCTCCCCAGGTCTTCGGACTCGATGGGACGCTCTTCGCATCCGGTCGCCTTGACAACCTGTCGTCGGTGCACGCCGGGTTGGTCGCGCTGCTGGCTGTGGCGGGAGCAGGTGTCAGTGGAGCTGGTGTCAGTGGAGCTGGTGTCAGTGGTGGCGCTGTCGATGGCGGTGCTGTCCCGTCGATCGCGGTCTTCGCCGCGTTCGACCACGAGGAGGTGGGCAGCGAGACACGCTCGGGCGCCGCCGGACCATTTCTCGAAAGTCTGCTCGCCCGGATCGGCTCTGTCGCCGGTGCATCCCCGTCCCACCGCGCTCGCGCCTTCGCCGACTCGTGGTGTCTCTCCGCGGACGCCGGCCATGCGGTGCACCCGAACTACCCGGACCGTCACGACCCAGCCAATCGCCCCGTCGTGAATCGAGGCCCACTGCTCAAGATCAATGCAAATAAGCGATATGCCACGGATGCGGTCGGTGCGGCCGAGTGGGCGCGCAGCTGTCGCCAGGCCGGTGTGCACTACCAGGAGTTCGTGTCGAACAACTCCGTGCCGTGCGGCTCGACGATCGGTCCAATCACAGCGACGCGCCTCGGCATCCGCACCTTCGACGTGGGTATAGCCCTCCTCTCCATGCATTCCGCCCGCGAGCTGTGCGGGGTCGAGGATCCCGCCGCACTCGCTTCGGCCATGCGCGCGTTTCTCGCGCCGGCCTGACCCGGCGGTCTCCTCACGCCCGCAGGCCGCCCTTTCCGTCGCTCACTCCTCGATCGTGATGAGGGTACCGAGGGGAAGCGCGTCGACGGCCGCGAGCGCCTCCACCGGCACTCGAATGCACCCGTGGGAAATCGCACCGGATGACGACGCCTCAAAGTGGATTCCGATCAACCCGCCGTCGTTGCCGCCGAACGGTTCGTCTGCGGCTGCCGAATGTAGCGACGTCAACTGCACCGGATGCTCGGCCTGCCCCTGGGCCGCATCCCGGTAGCGCGCCTCGAGATAGCCGGTGACTCCGGTCGGAGTGGGAGTTCCCGGCGCGCCGACGCCCACCCGCCAGGTGTGGACGCCAGCACCGTCGCTCTCGCCAACGCCTGTGCCTGTGCCTGTGCCGACGATGCGCAGCGTCTGCGCCGAGACGGACACGACAATTCGGGCTGCCACTCTCGTGGGCGGGGACAGCGAGTCAGCGTGTAACCAGGCCGAGGTCTGCGCCGGGGCCGGCGTCCCGGACGTATCAGCGCCCTTCGATGGCAGCCGCTGCCGGGCCGGAGTGAGTATCCGCACCCAATCGCCGGATGACTCGACCGGCACCACGACGGTGGGCTCGCCGAGGAAGTTCCGCGCCGCGAGCCGGGCGACCGGGGTGACGAGGTCCGCCGCGTACAACGCGGTGTCCTCCCGGAGTCGACATGCGGAGTCGCCGCCCGCCGTGCCTCGAGCCGGGAGAAGTCCAGCGATCACGGCGTCATAGCGGGCCTCCGGGAGCGCCGCGATGCGCGCGGCTGGGAGTCCGGGGAGCGGCTCGATCGACCTCGTTTGTGCCCGGGTCACCGGAGCCTGCCGATCGGCCAGCACGTGGAGCAGCAGCAGGGCCGCCGCGGCTGCGAGGAGGACCGCCAGCGCAGCCGCAGCCCTGGTGCGAGTCATCCGCTGACCATCGGGAGGTGCACAGTGGTCGGGAGCACAGGGGTCGGGAGCACAGGGATCGGGAGCACAGGGATCGGGTGCACAGGGATCGCCGGGGCGGTGATCACGGTCGTCTCCGTAGTGTCTCCACAGGGCCCCTCCGCCACCACGGCGTCGTTCCTGCTCACTGTCGCTACCCAGAACACGGTGCCGACGGAGCGATCGGTGACGGAGAACAGCTCAGAGGCAAAGACTCCGTCGGCCGTGACTGTCACGGGCGCGGACGACCGGAACGCGAGGCGTGAGTCGATGCACAGCGGGATACTCCACCCCACCGGCTGGAGGTACCCGGACCAGCGCAGCTGTAGGCCGCTCGACGGCACATTTGCGAGCGAGGCCGTGTCGATCACGGTTCCGCCGACTGTGGCCGACGATTGGGCGGTGGTGGTGAGTGACGGAACGAGTCGATCCCGAAAGTCGGATGCCGATGCTGCCAGAACGGCAGATGCCGAGCCGGCGGAGGCGACAAGAGTCTGCGCGCCGGACGTGGAGTAGAGGTGAACAGCGGCGACCGGTGCTGCGGGAGCGGCGAGGTCAGCGCTGGAGGCGAGAACTCGGTAGCCGGCGGAACCGCTCGGCGGCACGGCGACGACGACCAGCCTCGCCCCGGCGGCTACCGATGCGCGAGAGTTTCGGCCGGAATCGGCGAACACGGCATTGGTCAGCTCCACTGTGCCGGAGACCCCGGGCGAGGCGTCGAGCGCGATGATTCCTCCATAGTCATCGCCCGCCGCGATGCTGATCGAGAGGACCGCCGTCGGCCCTGTCGTCGTGACGGCCGCCGCTTCGGCCCGGAACCGGTCGGCGAGTGCCTGGATGGCTATCCGCTGGTCGGCCGGAGCGCGCAGGAGCACATGCCCATCCCCTCCCTGTGCGCGGTAGGCCACGTCGCCCGCGATGCTCCAGACCGTCATGGCGACCGCTGCCGCAGTATTCGCATCCGACGTGTCGCCGTAGTGGGATAGGACAGTGTTCAGCCGGAATACTTCGGCCGGCGCCAGTGAATTCACCGAACCGACGACTCCCGCGTCGCTGGTCTCGCGACCGACCGCACTCCGCAGACCGGCGTCGATGCAGTAGGCGACTCGACCACCGGCAGTGAGATAACCACCGAGATGATTGAGCGGTCTTCCGGGCTCCTGGTAACCCGGTCCGATACCGGCGGCTGCGGCACTGAGGGGCACCAACAGCAGCGCTCCGAGTAGTGCCGCGAACACGGACAGCGCGATCATCGCGCGAAGAGTTGGGAGAGAGGGACTCATGGCAGCCACGCTACGAATCCCCGGGGCGACGAGCGGTTCCCACGGTGCGATCTGGGGACAGCCGCGTCCCTGCAGGCCCGGGGGAGGACTATTCGAGCAGGCCCCGGATGTCGTCGGCCGTGAGCGCGGTGCTGAAGACCGCGTCGTCATCCATCACCGCGTCGAAGAGCTTCGCCTTGCGGTCCCGGAGTGCCATCACCTTCTCTTCGATCGTGCCGGTCGCGACCAGGCGGTAGACATTCACCGGCCGGGTCTGGCCGATACGGTGGGTGCGGTCGACGGCCTGCGTCTCCGTCGCCGGATTCCACCAGGGGTCGAGCAGGAAGACGTAGTCGGCCTCGATGAGGTTGAGTCCGAATCCGCCCGCCTTGAGGCTGATCAGAAACACCGGAGCATCGCCGGACTTGAAGCGGTCGATCACGTCCGCACGGTGCAGCGTCGATCCGTCGAGGTACTCGTAGGCGATGCCCGCGGTATCCAGCCGGCTCGCCGCCTTGCGAAGGAATGACGTGAACTGGCTGAAGATGAGTGCCCGGTGGCCCTCGGCGATCACGTCGTCGAGCTGTTCGAAGAGGGCATCCAGTTTCGAGGAGGGGATCCCGGCGTAGGCATCGTCGACCAGCGAGGCGTCGAGACTCAGCATCCGCAGGAGCGTGAGGGAGCGGAACACGATGAATCGGTTGCGATCGAGATCCTCGATGAGCCCGAGGAGCTTCTGACGCTCCTTCTGCAGCACGGTGTCATACAGGGTGCGGTGCCGTGGGGCGAGGTCGACCTGCAACAGCTGTTCCTGTTTGGCCGGCAACTCGGAGGCGACGAGTTCCTTGGTGCGCCTCATCATCAGCGGGCGGATGCGACGGCGCAGCTTGGCAATCAACTCAGCGGCGTACTCCGCCGAGTCGCCCGACGCGATCGGCCGCACATACTGCTCGGTGAACCTCCGGCCCGACGGGAACAGACCGGGTGCCACGATCGTGAACAGGGACCAGAGGTCGGTGAGACTGTTCTCCATCGGAGTGCCCGTGATGGCAAGCTTGAATGGCGCATCGAGGGATACGGCGGCCTCATGGGCCTTCGAGGTCGGGTTCTTCACGAACTGGGCCTCGTCGAGCACCAGCCCCGACCATCCGAGTCCCTGATAATGGTCGAAGCCCAGGCGGAAGAGGGCATAGGAGGTCACCACGATGTCGGCGCCATCTGCCAGCTGCGCCAGCGACTGCTTGGTGGTCGATACGCCGCGCACGGTGAGAGACGGCACGAATCGCGCGGATTCGGCAAGCCAGTTGGAGACGACGGAGGTGGGCGCGACCACCAGGAACGGGCCATCCGCCCCGCCTGCCTTGGCATGCGCGATGAGGGCGAGTGCCTGCAGGGTCTTTCCGAGGCCCATGTCGTCGGCCAGGATGCCGCCGAGCCGCTGATTCCAGAGGAAGGCGAGCCAGTCGAAGCCCTCCTTCTGGTACGGCCGGAGGGTGGCGTCGACGCTGGCAGGCAGAGGGGTCGGCTCGACCGAATCGATCGCGAGAAGTCCCTTGGCGGCATCCCGCCATGCCTGCGCTTCGACGGTCTCGTCGGCGAGATCCTCGAACTCGGACCAGAGGCTGGCCTGATAGCGGCTGATGCGCACTCCGGTCTCCCATTCGGCCAGGGTGGACGCCTCATCGATGAGCCGCTTCAGTTCCTCGAACACCGGCTGATCGAGCGACAGGTACGAGTTGTCGACGAGCAGTACCTTCGACTGGCCCTTCGACAGTGCGGTGAACACCTTCGTGAACGGAACATCCCGACCGTCGATGTGGATGTAGACGCCGAGGTCGAACCAGTCGCTCGTGTCGGTTTCGACCGTGGTGAAGGTGAGTTTCGGGATGCCCGTGAGCTCCCGGTAGTCCGGTCGGGTTCCGACGGACTCGACCCGCATCCCGTCCACACTGTCGAGCGTTGGCAGCACCCGGTCGACGAACCCGGCCGCATCGAGACCGCGGAGGGTGTCATCCGAGATCGGTCCGAGAATGCCCTGCACGCACTCCAGCACCCGGTGCTCGGTGGTGAAATCACGATCGTCGGCGCCGCGGAGTGACTTGCGCATGCCGGAATAGTCCCAGTCCCAGTAGATTTTCACCGACTGCTTGGGCTGGAAGGTCACCGTGAGCACGAGTATCGGGGGAGCGAGCTCTGGCAGCACGATCGAGGCATCCGCACTGGTCACGATTATCGTGCGACTCAGCCGCGGGTAGTAGTCACGCAGGAATTCGTCGACATCTGCGGCCGGCACGACCACGGGCACGACCGCACCGGATTTATTGTTACCGAGCAGTGCGCGCTGCTCCTCGGCGAGCGGGGCGGATGTCGGCGCCAGGGTGAACCGCGGCCGCGGGTCGAACTTCCACGCGTAGACCCCGTGGTCTCCGAGCGCCCCGGCGGCGGCGGCGGGGTATGGCTCCCCGTCCATCCGCAGGATTGGCGAGAGCCTCAGATCAC
>JBBRDX010000018.1:0-27793 GCA_038203515.1 Actinomycetales bacterium
TCCGACCCTTCACTCACGCCCCGACAGGTCGTATTCCAGCCCGAGCTGGTCGTGCGAGAGAGTAGTTTGTAGAGATCATGTCGACGCAGATTCCCGCCGATGCTCCCGCGCTCATCGTGCCCGAGTTCGGCCGCATTGAACTTGGCCGGCGGCCCGTGCCGCACCCGGGGCCGGGGAAGGTGCTCATCCGTACCGACTTCACCGGCGTCAGCGTCGGCACCGAGATGCTCGCCGCGACCGGGGAGCGACCCGCCTGGGGTCCCGTGCCCTTCACTCCGGGCTACCAGGGCGTCGGTCACATCGTCGCTTTCGGCGAGGGTGAGGAGCGGCATGGCCTCACGCTCGGCGAGGCGGTCGCCTGTTTCGGCGATGGTACTCATGGCGCCTACTTCATCGCCGACCTCGAGTTGACCTATCCAATCGAGGAGACTGATTCGTACCATATGGCGGCGCTGTTTGTGCCGGCTGCGGTCGGCCTCAATGCCATCGACAAGGCCGGACTCGAGAGTGGCGACACCGTGCTCGTGCTCGGCCAGGGGCTGATCGGCCAGGCCACCGCGATGCTCGCGCGCGACCGCGGAGCCTATGTGGTGGTCTCCGAGGTCTCACCGGAGCGGCGCGCGATCTCCGCCGCGAACTGCGCCGATCGGGTGATCGACGGCTCGGCCGGGTCGCCCTGGTCCCAATTGCAGGCCGACTTCCCTGACGGCTTTGACATGGTGATCGAGTCAACCGGCGTCGCAGCTCTCATCGACAGCGCTCTCGAGTGCTTGCGCTTCGAAGGCACCATGGTCTTCGAGGGGCTCTATCCCGACCAGGTGTCCTTCACCTACGAGCTCGCGCACGAACGCCAGATCAACGCGGTGTTCCCTTGGTTCATCGGCACCTCCGAAGTTCGCCGCACCGTGCTTCGTCGCATCGTCTCTGGCGAGCTCGACTTCGATCCGCTGATAACCAACCAGGTGAACTGGACCGATGCGGATACTACTTACCGTCGCCTCTTCACCTCGGATCGCGACCATCTCAACGGAATCGTCATCGACTGGCGGGGAGCGGAATAACAATGCCTCTTGAAGGGGACTACGCACCGAGCACGTCCGACTGGGCTCGCACCCAGGCCGAGCTGTTCGAGGCGACGGATGGCGCGCAGGGCGCGGACCTGCGCGGCATGCCTGTCATCGTGCTGACATCGGTCGGGGCGAAGACCGGAAAGCTGCGAAAGACGGCACTCATGCGGGTCGAACGTGAGGGCGATTACGCCGTTGTCGCATCGCTCGGCGGGGCCCCGAAGCATCCTGTGTGGTATTTCAACCTGGTGAAGAACCCGCATGTCGAGCTGCAGGATGGCACGGAGAAGGCCGACTATGTCGCCCGCGAAGTCACGGGAGCCGAGAAGTCGGCGTGGTGGGAGCGTGCAGTAGCCGCCTATCCGCCCTATGCCGACTACCAGGAGAAGACCGACCGGCAGATTCCGGTGTTCGTGCTGAGCCGAGAGCAAAGCTGAACCCTCGATGACCGACACCATTCCCACCAAGCGTCCGTTCCTCGGCTGGGACCTCGCCGTCTCGATCGCCGTGCTCCTGCTCGGGGGCGGATTCCTCGTGGTCGCCGCCGTGATCGACCTGTTCTCGGCCGCTTTCGCCGGCCGTTGCCCGGTTCGCACCTGCTCGGCGGGCGCCGCGGTTGCTTCACTCGGAATCTCCTGGTTCGTCATGTTGCTGCTGGTGATCATCGGAGCCGTGCTCACGATCGTCAGCCTCGTGCGGCGCCGCCAGTCGTGGTGGATCGCGCTCCTCACGCTCGTGCTTGTCGTCGCGGTCTGGATCGTCGGATTCGTGCTGTATTCCCAGGCCGTGAACCACGAGCGAGTGGCGATCGACGGCGTGGTCGCGCTGGGAGCCCTGCTGGCCTAGCGTATGTCTCCCGTCGGCCGTGTGTGTGTTCCCGTGCGACAGGTCTGGGCCGGCTCGATGGGGAACAAAACCGCCGCAGAGGAACAATCACCGCGCTAGTGCCGGTCGGCTCGGGCGAGACTTCAATAGGCCAATCGGATCCCGCTACTCATCAGCCAACAGGGCACCCCGAGACGCAGAACGGGTGGGCGAGCTGACTTAGTCGACCCTGAAGTCGCGCGGGTCGACCCGGGTGAGACCGGGGATACCCGCGAAGGCGCGGTCGGGCGAGACGATGGTGTCGATGCCGTAGACGAGTGCCGTCGCCGCATGCACGGCATCTCGGCCACGAATCGTGGGGATGCGCTCGATCAGGTCGAGCGAGAGGTCGAGCACCTCGCGGTCGAAGAAGAGCAGCGTGCAGATAGCGGCGGTGTCGCGCCCCTGTTGGGCGGACCGTGTGTGATCGCCGCTTCGCCGAAGACGATGATGCACGAGCTCCTGAATCATCTCTACGCTCGCATATGCCCGTCGATCACCGCGACTGACTGCGGTGAGGACCGCTTGGCATGGGAGGCGCCATTCGCTGTCGACGCCGAGCGCGTAGATCGCGACGGCAGTGTCGAGCAGTATCGAATCGTCCTTCATGGGAGGTCTCGCAAGTAATCGCGTTCGAAGGAGTCTTTAACTTCCTCCCACACGATCGGCGGGCCGGTCACGTCCGCGCTCGATAAGAGCCGCTCAAGCGCCTCCACTTTCGTCTGCTTGCTTCGCTTGAGACGCTCATCGACCGCCTCGCGGATGAGGGAGGCCACACTCTGCCGGTGCACCGAGGCCTCGTGTTCGAGTGCGGCGTACTGGGCAGGGTCGAGCAGAATCTGGACGCGGCGATCGAGGGTAGCCATACACATACTGTAGCGTGTGTAGGTTTCGGGTCCACTGGTTGGCGCTCGATGTTTTACGGTGGAGCGTATGTCTTCCCACAAGCCTCCCGGGCGTCGCGACAAAAAGCGCATGAGCACCAGAACGGCCACTGCTCGACCGCAGCGGCCGGCATCCCGTTCTGAAGAAACTGAGCTGCCCCATCTCGAACTTCTGGTCGGGATCGACGAGGCGCTTCGCTCTACTGACCCTCTGGCCCTTTTGATGCTCGCCAGCGGCATCATCACAACCCTGGATCCACGTCAGCAGAATCCTCTGAAGGTAGAGACCGGGCAGCCCACCCTGGTCGACTTGTGCGACACCTTCCTGGAGGCGGGCCTCAGGCAGACGGATGCCCTGCTCAAGGTCATTGGTGAGATGGCCGGAGACGATCTTCTCCGCGAACGAATTCGGCGGTCCGTCGCCCAGCGCCGTCACGCGATTCCCGGATGGGTGGTGCGTCTCGGCGAGGTTCGGCCGTACCGTGCGGTCGAGATGACCCATGTGCTCAAGGACGGCGACAACGTCGTCGTCGGGGTCGCATTGCCTGGCAGGCGCGAATTGAGCCTCCTCCTTTATGTCGACCACAATCTGGGAACAGTGGTCAAGGACGCTTTTGTGCTCAGCGCGCCGATCGACGAAGTGATGGTGTCGTGGAACGCCGTCGATCCGCTGAGCGGCGCCGAGACAAACGAGCTGTCGCTGGCGGATGCCCGGGCTCGCATCACGGAGTCGATCGCCAGCGGAGCCATTACTTTCCCGCCTCTTGAAACCGATACCTGGCCGGCCTGCCGCCCATTGGTGGAGTGGATCGTAGCGATGCTGCCCGACGAGGGATCAGGCTACGCGCGCCCGGAGTGGAGCAAACGACAACTCGCCTCCCTCACCGAGTCATTCTTCGCGTCGCAATTCGGAGAGCCGCTCGACGACGAGGACCATCGATCGCTCGTGGAGTCGATCCTGTGGTTCGGCACCGACTACGGACCCGGCGATCCGCTGCGGTGGAGTCCGGTCGCGGTCGAAATTCTGCTCGCGGACTGGATTCCCCGCAAACTCGTCGCACCCGCGGACTATCTGAGTAAGGCGCCGACTGTGCTGCGGGCGTTTGTTCGCTACTGTCACGCCGAGCGACAGATCCCCCGAGATCTCACCGAAGACACCATCGAGGCGATCGACCAGTGGGAGCCCGACTACCAGCTCTCCGTCGGATCCCCCCGGCACCAGGGGGCGATGGCACTCCTCGAGCGCCTGGGCCTGCTGCCGGGGATGGATGCCGGATGGGATGACGCGGAAGGGGAAGGGTCAGATGTCATCGAGCAGCTCAGCCATAACGATTACATGCTCGATTCGCTCGCGCGTTCTGTCGGTGGGATGCGCGCGCTCGACACCCTGGCGATGGATGCCCTCCCCGACGAAGCCTTCGATCGCAGCGGAATCCTCGACGATATCGTCACCCGGGTCGCTGAAATATCCGAACTTGTCGATGGATGCTGCGACGATCTGTTCGACGAGGAGTTCCGCACTGCAAGCCGCCGGCTTCTGACGCGGGTTGCTGTCGCCGACTCAGACATTTTCCGCCGAAAGAGTTCCGCCGCGACGACTGCGGCAGCGATTTGCTGGATCATCGCCAAGGCCAATGACAGTTTCGACCTCTACGGGGTGTCGGGTTCCGGTGGACCCCGCGTGAAGGACCTCATGGCCCACTTCGGACTCACCGGGAGTGTTTCGCAGCGCGCAGAACCGATGATCCGCGCGATCGGGGCGGACTGGCGATTCGGTCGAACCACGGTGGGTGATCCCCGATTGCTCGTCTCCTCGATGCGTCTGCGCATCGGGGAGACACGCGATCTTTATCGCACCGGCGAATAGTCCGGTCGAAACACCGCCGCAACACGTGGGGCCTAGGGTAAAACCATGGAAGGCCTGTTCGAGGGATACGGCACCCACGTTGCAAAAGTTCGCAAGACCGGAGCGACGCCGTGGGATGAGATGTTCGCCGAGCCGTCCACGGTCCGCGCCGCCTATCGCGAGATCCACTCCGCGCTCGCGCAGATGACCCAGGATGAGTTGCGCGGCCGCACCGACGCTCTCGCCAGCTCGTACCTCGCGCAGGGCGTCACGTTCGACTTCGCCGGGGAGGAGCGCCCGTTCCCGCTCGACGCCGTGCCGCGGGTGATAGAGCTCGCAGAGTGGGTTACCGTCGAGGCCGGAATCAAGCAGCGCGTCCGTGCCCTCGAGGCCTTTCTCGCCGATATCTACGGCGCCCAGAACGCCGTAAAAGACGGGGTGATTCCCGCCGCGCTGATCAGTTCCTCGAGCCACTTCCACCGCGAGGCGGCGGGCATCCATCCGGCCAACGGCGTGCGCATCCAGGTGTCCGGCATCGACCTCATCCGCGATGAGCAGGGCGCATGGCGCGTGCTCGAAGACAACGTGCGTGTGCCGTCGGGCGTGAGCTACGTCATCTCGAACCGCCGGGTGATGGCGCAGACCCTCCCCGAACTGTTCGTCTCAATGCGGGTACGACCGGTGGGCGACTACCCGCACAAGCTGCTCCAGGCGCTCCGCGCGAGCGCGCCGGAGGGGGTGGATGACCCGACCATCGTCGTGCTCACCCCCGGGGTCTACAACTCCGCCTATTTCGAGCACACTCTTCTCGCCCGACTGATGGGCGTCGAACTGGTGGAAGGCCGCGACCTGTTCTGCTCGGGCGGTCGCGTGTGGATGCGCACGACATCCGGCCCAACGCGTGTCGACGTGATCTACCGCCGGGTCGACGATGAGTTTCTCGATCCGCTGCAGTTCCGTGCCGACTCGATGCTCGGAAGCCCCGGCCTCCTGCTCGCGGCCCGGCTCGGCAACGTGACCATCGCCAACGCGATCGGCAACGGAGTCGCCGACGACAAGCTCGTCTATACCTACCTGCCCGACCTCATCAGGTATTACCTGAGCGAGGAGGCGATCATCCCCAACGTCGATACCTGGCGCCTGGAGGACCCCGCTTCGCTCGAGGAGGTACTCGACCGACTCGACGAACTCGTCGTCAAACCCGTCGACGGATCGGGCGGGAAAGGTCTCGTCGTCGGTTCCGCGGCCAGCCCCGCCGAGCTCGAGAAGCTGCGCAAGGCCCTGCTCGCCGATCCGCGCGGCTGGATCGCGCAGCCTGTGGTGCAGCTCTCGACAATTCCCACGCTCGTCGAGAACGGCATGCGGCCGCGACACGCCGACCTCCGTCCGTTTGCCGTCAATGACGGAAAGGATGTCTGGGTGCTGCCCGGTGGGCTCACCAGGGTCGCGCTTCCGGAGGGCGAGCTCGTGGTCAACTCCTCGCAGGGTGGCGGCTCGAAAGACACCTGGGTCGTGGGGGAGTCGCCGCTCCAGGTGTCGCGCCACTCCATCCAGGGTCTCGTCGCCGACCAGGCCACCTCCACCGAAGCCATCCCGATCATCGACTCCGCGGTGCACCACATCGACCAGGCTCCCCGCGACCGCACGCTCGGCCAGGGGCAACAGGAGCAGCAGCAACAGGGTCGTTCCGCTGGTCGAGTAGTGAGCGCCAGCGAGCGTATCGGTTCCGCTGGTCGAGTAGTGAGCGCCAGCGAGCGTATCGAGACCGACTTACCGACTCGGCGCGACGCCAGTGGACCGACGACCGCGGAGGTCACCCCATGCTGAGCCGTATCGCCGAGAGCCTGTTCTGGATCGGACGCTACATCGAGCGCTCCGACGGCACCGCCCGCATCCTTGATGTGCACCTCCAGCTGCTGCTCGAAGACCCGTGGATCGAGGAGGACCTCGCCTGCCGGTCGCTCCTCAGCGTGATGGGCAGCAAAGTGCCCGAAGACCGGGTGCTCACCCGGCAGAGCGTGCTCGAGATCCTCGCCGTGGATCGCTCGGAGCCGGCATCCATCGCCTATTCGCTCGGTGCGGCCCGGGAGAACGCCCGGCGTGCTCGCGAGATCGTATCGAGCGAGCTCTGGGAGTGCCTCAACACCACGCGGGCGCGGATGCCTCGCAAGATCGCCGCCGACAAGGTGCACGAGTTCTTCGGCTTCGTGCGGGAGCGTGCGGCGCTCGCCGTCGGCATCATCGAGTCGGCGACGAGCCGCGATGAGGCCTGGCAGTTCTTCACCCTCGGGCGGTCGATCGAACGCGCCGACATGACCGCCCGACTTCTGGCGACCAGGAGCCTCACCGAGGCGAGCGGACCGTCGTGGACCACCATCCTGCGATCCTGCGGTGCCTACGAGGCCTACCTGCGCACCTACCGGGGGGTGCCGAGCGCACGCAATGCGGCCGAGTTCCTGCTGCTCGATCGGCTGTTTCCGCGCAGCATCCTCTTCTCCGTTCGTCGCGCCGAGATGTGTATGCGCGACATCGAGCCGCGAACCGATCGGGTCGGCGTTTCCGACCAGGCGCAGCGCCTGCTCGGGCAGATCCGCAGTGAGCTCGAATACCGACCCATCGCCGAGATCCTCGATGACCTCACCCTGCACATGGACAGTGTGCAGGCCGCGACGAGCGCGGCCTCGGAGGCGATCCGCCAGCGCTACTTCCCCACGAATGCCGCGCCGAGCTGGATCGGTGAGAACACGTGAATCGACTTCGCATCACTCACCTGACGGGCTTCCACTACGGTGGAGAGGTCACGGCCAGTTACAACGAGGCGCGGATGCTCCCCACCAGCGGTGACGGGCAGCTGGTGCTCTACTCCAACCTGGAGATCCAGCCGATCTCCTCCCATCACACCTACGTGGACTACTGGGGAAGCAGGGTTTCGGCATTCGAGATCCTCACCCCGCACAAGGAGCTGTCGCTCACGGCTACCAGCCTCGTCGAGGTGCGGCCGCGCGATCATCCCGAGCATTCGATCACCTGGGCAGGTCTCGCCGAGGCGGCGGAACGCGCCACCGAGTACGTGGAGCAGCGCAGGCAGACCAAGCGCACCGAGCCGCCGGCTGAAGTGGTCGCCCTCGCGAAGGAGATCGCCGACGCCACGGGGGACCCGTGCGGTGCCGCGCTCGCCATCTGTCTAAAGATCGGTGGGAGCGTCGAGTACATGCAGGGCGTCACGGGCGTGCACACGACCGCCACCGAGGCCTGGGCCCACCGCAAGGGAGTCTGCCAGGACATCGCGCACCTCGCGCTCGGAGCGTTGCGCGCGGTCGGCATCCCGGCCCGGTATGTGTCTGGCTACCTGCACCCGAAGCCCAACGCGGCGATCGGTGAGACAGTCGCGGGCGAGTCGCACGCGTGGGTCGAATGGTTCTGTGGTGGCGAATGGCGGGGATTCGACCCCACCAACCAGATCGACATCGGGGACCGTCACGTGACCGTCGGCCGCGGGCGCGACTACAACGATGTGCCCCCATTGCGCGGTGTCTACGCCGGGCCGTTCAAGTCGGTGCTGTTTGTGAAGGTGGAGATCACCCGCGAGAACTGATCGGCGTGGCTTCTGTTCCCTCCTGTCAGCCGGCGCCGGCACCAGCCAAGCGCGATGGATGTTCCCTCCCGTCAGGTGTGGGCCCGCTCGAGCGGGCCCACACCTGACAGGAGGGAACAATCAAGGACTGAGGGCCGGTCGGTCAGCCCTTTTGGGAGATGACCTCCGCGGTGACGATCTCTGCAGCGGCGCGATCCGCGGCGCGGTCGCGGCCGTCGTGGGACACGCTCAGCCGCCGGCCGGCGTAGTGCACTCGCAGGTGGTGGTACTTCACCAGCCAGAGCAGGCCCACGATCGTCGCCACGATTCCGGATGCCGCCCCCACGCCGAGCGCCCACCGCGGCCCGAACTCGTTGGCGACCCAGCCCACGATCGGGGCACCGATCGGGGTGCCGCCCATGAAGATCGCCATGTAGATGGCCATCACCCGGCCGCGCAGCGGCGCGGGCGTGGAAAGCTGCACGGCTCCGTTGGCCGTGGTCATCATGGTCTGGGCGGCCAGACCCACCACCGCGAGTGCGAGGGCAAAACCCCAGTAGCTCGGCATGATGGCAGCCGCGGCACAGCCGACCCCGAACACAGCGGATGCCACGAAGAGAAATCGAAGCCGCGGCCGGTCCCTCCGTGCCGAGAGGAGGGCGCCGACGACGGATCCGATTGCCATCACGGAGGAGAGCACCCCGAACTCCGCTGCGCCCTGGTGGAACACGGTCGTGGACATTGTCGAGATGAAGATGGGGAAGTTGAGGCCGAAGGTACCGATGAGGAAGACCATTACCAGGATCAGCATGATGTCGGGTCGCGACCGCACATAGCGGAAACCCTCCACGAGGTTGCCCTTCTTCGACTCTGCGCGGGGGGAGCGCTGCAACTCGCCGACCCGCAGGAACACGAGCGACAGCAGCACCGCGCCGAACGATCCGGCATTGATCAGGAAGACCCACCCGGCCCCGACCGCGGCGGTGAGCAGTCCGGCGACGGCGGGTCCGATCATCCGCGCCGCGCTGAAGGATGCCGAGTTGAGTGCGACCGCGTTCGAGAGATTGGCACCGCCGACGGGCTGGGAGACGAAGGTCTGGCGCGCGGGAGCATCGAATGCCGCAACGCAGCCGAGGAGGGCGGCGAAGACGTAGACGTGCCAGAGTTGCACCGCACTCGTGACCGTGAGGATACCGAGCCCCAGCCCGAGCGCACCCCCGGCCGCCTGCGTGGCCATGATGATCTTGCGCTGGTCGAAGCGATCGGCCACCAGCCCGGTGAGGGGCAGCAACAGCAGCTGCGGCCCGAACTGCAGGGCCATCACGAATCCGACGGCCGCGGCGTCGTGGTTGGTGAGCTGGGTCAGCACGATCCAGTCCTGGGCGGTGCGTTGCATCCAGGTGCCCACATTGGAGACCAGTGCTCCGGCCGCCCAGACGCGATAGTTGAAGCCGCTCAGCGAGCGGAACATCGCACTCAATTGTCGGCCAGGTCCCGAAGGACCGGCGCGATCTCACGCAGCATCTGACGCTGGTCGGACGGTAGCGCGTCGAGTCGTGTCGTGAACCACGCGTCTCGCCGCCGGCGGGTCTCCGCGATGAAGGCCTCACCCGCCGGCGAGAGGTCGAGGCTCACCTTGCGGGCATCATCCGGCGCGGGCTCTCGGGTAACGAGGGCGAGTTCTACGAGGGCATTGATGGTTCGGTTCATGCTGGGAGGCGTTACCCGCTCGTGCTCGCTGAGAGACCCGAGAGTCTGCGTGCCATTCTTCGACAGTGCGAACAGCACGGCGCGCTGGCCTTCGGTCACGTCGTCGGCCTGCATGGAACGGATGCGGCGGGCGAGGCGCTGGATCGCCAGGCGCAGGTCCTGGTCATCGGTCAGATCATCGGGTGCCATATTCTCTTAGCATAGCTTATTAGCCATGCTAAGGAGTCTCGATTCTCATCATTCACACTGTCAGCGAGGGCGGATGGTGCTGAGCCCCGGCCCCGCGGTGCAGCATCCGCGGGTCGGCGAAGAGCCGCACCACCGCCTCCGGCGTCGCATGAGGATTGACCGGAGGGATAGTCACTCGGCGTCTCCCCGATCGACCGCGAGGTTCCGATCCACCGCGAGTCCGACCCGGGCGGAGCCCCAGCCGGTGAGTACAGCCAACACATCCGGTCGCTTCTCTGCGGCGACCGCGTCGCGGTACGAGTCCTCGAGCATGGCTCTAACGAAGACCCGCTCGCCTCTCTGGGCGGACTTCACCGCCGCCTCCACCATGGCAAGGCTGAGCACGTTCGAATGCACCTCGCCAGAGGGGGTCCGTCCGGTCCGGATCGAATCGATGAACTCGGCGAGGGAGCCGGCGATGGTCTCGGGTCCCGGATTGTCATCCGGATCCAGAGGGCGAAGCAGGGCAGTTTCCGCGTCCAGCATCGGCATTGTTTCACCATCCCAGGTCGCCGAGCCTGTGGACCCGCTGACCCGCCACGAGCCGTTCCAGGAGGTCTCCATGCCGGGGCTGCACCAGCTTCCGATGAAGGTGTACCTTACGCCGCCCTCGAACTCGAAGATCGCCGTCGTCGCGGCGTCCCCGGCATACCAGCTCCACGTGGGGTTGTAGCTGTCGCAGTAGACGGAGACCGGTTCGGCATCCAGCAGGTAGCGAGCGACATCGAAGGCGTGGATCGACATGTCGACGAGGAGCGGGTGATCCATCGAGTCGCGGAATCCGCCGAAGCGTGGGGCCATGAAGAATTCGGTGGTGACGATACCCACCCCACCGAGTGCTCCGAGCGCTTTCTTGAACTCGGCAAGGACCGGGTAGTAGCGGCGTGACTGGCTCGTCATCAGCAACTGTCCGGATGCCTCGGATGCCGCCGCAAGGGAGAGCGCCTGGCTCACGGTCGGCGCGATGGGCTTCTCGCACAGCACAGGGAGGCCGGCGAACATGGCTTCGAGGTTGACCGGATGATGTGCGACCGGAACAGTCACGTTCACGACGGCCTGTGCGCCGGTCGACCCGGCGATCTCCGAGAGGCTCGCAGCAACCGCGACATCCGGTCGGCCAAGCTCGGCGAGTGCGCGGCCAGCGGCCTCGGTGTCGAGGTCGACGAGTCCGACCAGTTCGACTTCCGGCGTGTCGATGAGCAGCTGGAGCCAGACCCGGCCCATGCCTCCGGCACCGACCTGGATCAGGCGCACGGGCGCGAGCGCATCGGGAAGCGTCGCGAAAGACGTCATCGTCGACTCGTGCCGGAGATCGCATTGCCCTCGGCATCGAAGTCGGGGAAGAATTCTCCACGGTAAAAACGGCTCAGTTGCGGCGGAGAGCGGTGCGGTCGATCGGTGGCGGCCCACTCCACCCCGTTAGCGATCACGCGGCGAATCTCCGGCTGGAAGTACACCGGGTATTCCTGGTCGCCCGGGCTGAAGAAGAAGATCCGCCCGTGACCGCGCTTCCAGGTGCATCCGCTGCGGAAGACCTCGCCACCGCTGAAGGAGCTGATGAAGACCAGTTCGTCGGGCGCCGGGATGTCGAAGAATTCCCCATACATCTCCTGCGCCTCGATGACGAGCGGATGCGGCACCCCCTGGGCGATCGGATGTGTCGGGTCGACAGTCCAGACCAGCTCACGATCGGTCTCCCCCCGCCAGCGGAGCGAACAGGAGGTACCCATGAGCTTCTGGAAGATCTTGGAGAAGTGCCCCGAATGCAGCACGATCAGGCCGAGTCCGGCGAGTACGTGGCGGTGAACCCGCTCGACGATCTCGTCAGCGACCTCCCCGTGCGCCGCGTGACCCCACCACACCAGCACATCGGCCGCGGCAAGCCGCTCCTCGGTCAGTCCGTGCTCGGGGTCGTCGAGTGTGGCTGTCATGACGTCTGCGCGCGCGCCGAGGTGCTCTTCGATCCCCTGCCTGATGGCACCGTGCATGCCGTGCGGATAGCGCTCGGCGATCGACGGTTCAGTCTGCTCATGGCGGTTCTCCCCCCAGACGATGACGGAGATGGCTGCCCGTTCTCGGAAAATCGGCATGCTGGAACAGTCCTTTCTGCGACGGGAGCAGGGTTGTCAGTCGAGGGGAACGCCGAGTTCGCCCGATCCGCGCTGGATGAGGTGGGTGGGAATCTCGATCTGCTGGGGAGGCCCGACCGGGTCGTCGAGTCGGGCCACAACGAGACGGGCGGCCTGGCGCCCGAGCTCGGCGGGGTCGTAGGCGATCACACTGATGCCCGCCGCATCCGCGAGCTCGAAGTCGTCGAAGCCGATGAACGCGACCGTGTCGAATCGATTTCCGAGCGCGCGGACCACCCCGGAACTTGCGCGGTTATTACCGGCGATGATTGCGGTGGGCGGATCGGGCAGGGCGAGCAGCTCGCGCACCGATTGCTCTGCGGTCGGCCCGTCGGCATTCTCAAGGCGCTCCCAGCGGGACGAGTCGAGGATGCCCGCCTCGCGCAGCGCCTGCCGGTACCCGCGGAGGCGTTCCTGATGGGTGTACAGGGCTGCCGGACTGCAGACGAATGCGATGCGACGGTGGCCGGCCCGGATCAGGCCGCGAACCGCTTCGGCCGTTCCCTCGAAGTTCTCGAGCACCACGGAGTCAGCGATGAGATTGTGAGCCGGCCGGTCGATGCAGACCACCGGGGTGCCGAGTTGGCGCTCCCCTTCGAGATAGCCCTGGTCCAGAGCGATCGGCACCATCAGGAGTGCACGCACCCGCTGCTTCAGCAGGGTCTCGACCACGCGCTCCTCGCTCGCCGGATCGTCATCCGTCGCGGCAAGGATCATCATCAGGCCGTGACCGGCGAGCTCCCGCTCGATGCCGGCGGCGACAAGAAAATAGAATGGGTTCGTGAGGTCACCGATGACGAACGCGACGGTGTTGGTCACACTCCCGTGGCGAAGGTTTCGGGCCAGGTGGTTCGGCCGGAAGCGCAGCGAGCGTGCCGCTGTCAGTACTCGCTCCCGCGTCTCCTGCGACACGTTGCTGCTGCCGAGGACCACCCGCGACACGGTCTTGGGGCTCACTCCCGCGAGTCGGCCGACGTCGGCGAGAGTTGCCCGAGCTTGGGCCGGGGCCGGGGCGGGAACCAGCGCGATCGGCGCACTGTCAAAGCCGGGCACGAGTGCCGCCTCGTTGCTCACCGTCGGGTCGATCATGCAGCAACAGTAGCACCGCGGCGGCGTGTCACTGCAATATGACATCGTGGACATAAAGATGCCGCTGCTGCATCCGCAGCATCGGGCCTATTCATTTGATTTGATGAAAAGGTCTGTTCAGACCGGACTATGTTCGACCAACATTCGGATCGTGCGTTTGTAAACAATTCATGTCAACGCTGACATTTAGTCTTGACGGTCGGGTATTTCTGCCCTAGCGTCGATCGAGACGGCGTGCACCATGGAACCGCAGCGCAACTTGGCGACGGCGCTGTCTCGTCAAGGGCTAAATAGATCTGGAGACCAAGAGATGGCAAAGAAGCACATCGTGATCGCGGCAGTGGCGGCATCCGCCTTGCTGCTCGCCGGATGCTCGACCGGCGGCGGTGGGTCGACCGGTGGTACACCCTCCGGTGATATCACCGTTCTCACCAACCGTACGGACCTCATCAAGGACAAGACCTTCGCCGGCTACACGGCAGCCTTCGAAAAGCTCTACCCGAAGGTGAACGTCAAGGTGCAGGGCATCACCGACTACGAGGGCCAGGTCACCACGCGCTTGAGCACCAAGAACTACGGCGACGTGCTCGGTATCCCGTCATCCGTCACTCCCAACCAGCTCCCGCAGTTCTTCGAACCGCTCGGCGACACGGCGAAGCTCAAGGACAGGTACCGTTTCCTCAACGACAAGTCGTACAAGGGCAAGCAGTACGGTATGCCGACCTTCGGTAACGCGAACGGCATCGTGTACAACAAGCGGGTCTGGAAAGAGGCCGGCGTCACCAGCCTGCCGAAGACGCCGGAAGAGTTCATCACCGACCTCAAGCTGATCAAGAGCAAGACCGACGCGATCCCGTATTACACGAACTACAAGGACGGTTGGCCGCTGTCAAGCTGGCAGGGCCAGCAGGGCTTCTCCGGCAACCAGGATGTCGTCGCCGACCGCGACAAGAACAAGGCGCCCTGGACCTCGGGCTCCGAGCAGTACACCACTGACGCACTGCTCTTCACCGTCGTGCACGATGGCCTGAGTGAACCCGACCCGACCACGACCGCGTGGGAAGGGTCCAAGGGCATGCTCGCCACGGGCAAGGTTGCAACGGCCGTCCTCGGCTCCTGGGCGATCGTGCAATTTCAGCAGGCGGCCAAGGATGCGGGAGCGGATCCCGCTGACATCGGCTTCATGCCGATGCCGTACCAGAAGGATGGCAAGTTCCACTCCAACATCGGGGGGGATGTCAATGTGGCGGTGAACGTGAACTCCAAGAACAAGCCGGCCGCTCTGGCCTGGGTCGACTGGTTCACCTCCAAGTCCACCTTCGCTGCGGACTCGGGAGCACTCTCGACGCTGGTCGGGAGCAAGAACCCCGCCACGCTGCAGGACTTCACCGATGCCAACGTGCAGTACGTCGAATTGAACAAAGCCAAGAATCCAACACTCGACTCGGACATCTACAACAAGGCACAGATCGACCTGTTCGGCATGCTCTACCGCCAGAAGCTGGTTGACATCGCCCGCGGCGCTGCCCCAGGGGACATGAAGTCCTACTTCGCGGATCTCAACACGCAGTGGGCGGATGCGCTCTCCAGCGTGAAGTCCTAACACCCGAACACCCGCAGGAACGAGTTCGACCACCCAACAGAGCAGTTGTGGGGGATCCCCCCGGAAGGACAGGCGCGATGTCCCAAGTGACTGGCACCACCGGAGGGATCCTCCCCACTGTCGGCGCATCACTGGACGTGGTGGAGCAGAAGAGTGCTCCACCACGCCGGGGGGTGCGGCAGCGCAGGATCACGCCCTACCTCTTCCTTCTCCTCCCCCTCGCCTTCCTGCTCGTCTTCACCTACCTGCCGGCCGTGAACCTGTTCTGGTACAGCGTCACGGACTGGGACGGCATCGACCTCAACAAGAACTTCATCGGCCTGCAGAACTACATCGACATCTTCACCAAGCCGGCATTTCTCAGAGTGTTCGTCGTCAGCCTGTACTACATCGTGGCGTCTTTTCTCCAGATGGGATTCGCTCTCTATTTCGCGACGGTCCTGAGTTTCAGCACGCGCTTCCGGAACCTGTTCAAGGGCATCCTGTTCTTTCCGACGCTTCTTAATGGCGTCGCAATCGGGCTGATGTTCCTGTATTTCTTTCAGCCGAACGGCACGCTCGACAGTGTGCTGAAGCTCGTCGGACTCCAGCAGCTGACCGTGCAGTGGCTCGGCAACCCCGACGTGGTGAACATCTCGCTCGCGTCCACGTCGATCTGGCGCTACACCGGGCTCAGCTTCATCCTGTTCCTCGGCGCAATCCAGTCGATTCCCGCCTCGCTGTACGAGGCCGCCGATCTCGACGGCGCGAACCGGTTCCAGCAATTCCGATTCATCATCCTGCCCGGCATCAAGCGCATCATCAGTCTTTCGTTCATCCTCGCGATCTCCGGAAGTCTCGCCGTTTTCGAGATCCCCTTCATCATGACCGGAGGCACGAACGGCAGTACAACGTTCGTCATCCAGACCATCCAACGCGCCTTTATCTTCCGCCAGGTCGGACTCGCGTCGGCCATGGCAGTCGTGTTGTTGATCATCGTGCTGATCGTGACCTTCATCCAACGAAAACTGGTACCGGACGACGAGGTGAACCTCACATGACGTCAACGACGACACGCTCGGTGTCCAATGAACGGAACGCGGTTCCCCCGCGATCGCGGCAGGGCCGCGCCGGCAGGATCGGCGCGACGACGTCGAAGTACGTCGTGCTGGTCGTGGCAAGCGTCATCACCCTGCTTCCGCTTGTCGTGCTGGTGATTACGGCATTCAAGACCAAACGTGAGTTCGCGACGACCGGCCCGCTGCAGTGGCCGAAGGACTGGTTCAACTTCGATAATTTCGTCACGGCCTTCACCGACGGCAATATGGCGCTCGGCTTTCGAAACACCAGCATCGTGCTCGTGGTTTCGCTCGCCGGTACGATCCTCATCGGCTCGATGACCGCCTACGCGATTGATCGATTCGAGTTTCGGATGAAGAAGCTGGTGATTGCGCTCTTTCTCGTGGCGACCCTGGTGCCCGGGGTCACCACGCAGGTCGCGACCTTCCAGATCGTCAACGGCCTCGGTCTCTACGACTCGCTGTGGGCCCTGATCGCACTGAACCTCGGCACCGACATCATCTCGATCTACATCTTTCTCCAGTTCATGCAGTCGATCCCGAAAGACGTGGACGAGGCCGCGATGCTCGATGGCGCCAACAAGTTCACCATCTACTGGCGGGTCATCCTTCCCCTGCTGAAGCCCGCGATCGCGACGGTGGTCATCATCAAAGGCATCGCCATCTACAACGAGTTCTACCAGGCATTCCTTTACGCCCCGTCGCCGGAGAATGCGATGATCTCCACCGCACTGTTCGCATTCAAGGGACCGTACGGCTCGCAGTGGCAGATCATCTCGGCCGGTGCCCTGCTCGTGATCATCCCGACGCTCATCATCTTTCTCGTACTCCAGCGATTCATCTACAACGGCTTCACCCAGGGGGCAACCAAATGAGCACTGTGACCACGACCACGACGGGCATCGAGTCGAAGACAACGCGTCGTATCCATGATGGCTGGACCGTGCGGGTCGTCGACGGTCCGGCACCGGAGCGGATCGCGGGGCGTTCCTTCGCGGCGACCGTTCCCGGCAGCATCCACACCGACCTTCTCGCGGCCGGCCTCATCGCCGACCCGTATCTCGACGACAACGAGCACCTGCAGGCGTGGATCGGTGCCTGCGACTGGGAGTACCGCACGACTTTCGACTGGAGCCACGACGGCTCCGATCGGGTAGAACTCGTCTTCGAGGGGCTCGACACCGTCGCCCGGGTCGAACTCAACGCCACCGTGATCGCCGAGACCCGCAACATGCACCGCACCTACCGTGCGGAGGTGCGGTCGCTGTTGCGCAACGGAGGGAACGAACTCACGGTCACCTTCGCCTCGCCGGTGCGGTACGCCGACGCCCAGAGTCTCGAGCAGGGCTACCGTCCGCACGTCAACCACCATCCCTACAACTCGATCCGCAAGATGGCCTGCAACTTCGGCTGGGACTGGGGACCGGATGTCGCCACCGTCGGCCTCTGGCGGCCCGTCAGTCTGCAGAGCTGGTCGGCGGTGCGGCTCGCGTCCGTGCAGCCCACGGTCACGGTGGACGGGGCAGACGGCATCGCAACCGTGCGCGTCGAGATCGCCGCCACCGGCGCATCCTCCTGTTCCGCGCGAGTGAGCGTGGGAACGGTGTCCCGCACCGTGCAGTTCGAGCCGGGGGAGACCGTCGCCGAGGCACGACTCGTTGTTACGGATGCCGAGGTCTGGTGGCCGGTCGGTCACGGAGAACATCCGCTCTACGACCTCGACGTTGTGCTCCACGCCGGCGACGTGGTGCGCGATTCCTGGCACGGCCATCTCGGGTTCAGGACCATCCGCGTCGACACCGAGCCTGATGTTTCCGGCACACCGTTCACGATCCTGGTGAACGAGCGGCCGGTCTTCATCAAGGGTGCCAACTGGATTCCGGACGATGCCTTCGTGCACCGGGTGGACCGGGCGCGCTACGAAGAGCGGATCCTGCAGGCCGCGAGCGCGAACATCAACCTTCTGCGCGTCTGGGGCGGCGGCATCTACGAGAGCGACGACTTCTACGACGTCTGTGATGAGCGGGGCATGCTCACCTGGCAGGACTTCCTGTTTGCCTGTGCGGCCTACTCCGAAGAGGAGCCGATGCGGTCCGAGGTAGAAGCCGAGGCGAGAGACAACATCGTGCGGCTGATGCCGCACCCGAGCCTGGTGATCTGGAACGGCAGCAACGAGAACATCTGGGGCTACCAGGAGTGGGGCTGGGCGAAGCGGCTAGGGGATCGCAGCTGGGGTCTCGGCTACTACCTCGACCTGCTGCCACGCCTGCTCGCAGAACTCGATCCCACCCGTCCGTACACGCCGAGCAGCCCGTTTTCGCCGACTGACGAGCACTACCCGAACGATCCTGCGCACGGCTCCGTGCACCTGTGGGAACTCTGGAATCGCCAGGACTACCCCCACTACCGCGACAACGCCCCGCGATTCGTTGGGGAATTCGGCTGGCAGGGGCCGCCGACCTGGTCCACCATGACCCGTTCCCTCTCCGACTCCCCGCTCACCCCCGAGTCGCCCGGGATGCTCGTGCACCAGAAGGCGCAGGACGGCAACGTCAAACTCATCGACGGTCTCGTCGCGCACCTGCCGCTGCCGGACGACATCGACGACTGGCACTGGGCGATGTCGCTGAACCAGGCGGTAGCGGTGCAGACGGGCATCGAACACTTCCGTTCGCTGTCCCCACACTGCATGGGGTCGATCGTCTGGCAACTCAACGACTGCTGGCCCGTGACCTCCTGGGCTGCTGTCGACGGCGACGGGCGGCCGAAGCCCCTGCTGTATGCGATCAAGCACGCCTACGCCGACCGGCTTCTCACCGTGCAGCCGCGTGCCGACGTGATGATCGCCAGTGTCGTCAACGACACCGACGAGGCCTGGGTCGGCACCGCGATCATACGCCGCCAGCGGTTTGACGGCACTGAGCTCGCGTCGACCGCGGTCGACGTCGACGCACCGCCGCGAACGACGGCGACGATTCATCTGGACCTTGCCCTGGCCACTCCGGATGACGCCGCTTCCGAGTTGCTCGAGGTGACCCTCGGCGACCAGCGTGCCCTGTGGTTCTTTGCCGAGTATCGCGATTCACGGCTCGAGGTGCCGCGGCTCGAGGTCGCGGCGAGCCGGTTCGACGGCGGGTATACGGTCACGGTCACCGCCGCGAACCTCGTGCGCGACATCACCCTGCTCGTCGACAAGCTCGACGGTGCGGCGCGAGTCGACGACCAGCTCATCACCCTGCTTCCCGGAGAGAGTGTGACCTTCGCCGTGACATCCGATGCCCTGATCGAGGATGCCGCGTGGGCTGCTCCGACAGTTCTGCGCAGTGCGAACCAGCTGGTGGCAGGCGAATGACGGAGGACTTGCGCGACGAGCAGTTCTGCGGAATGACCTGGGGCTGGACCGGCGTGCGCGGCACCTGGGCGACCCCCGAGGCGGAGTACTCGTTGTCCACGCTCGCCGACCTCAACGTGAACTGGGTCGGGATCGCCTTTGGCGCGCTGCAGGCGACGGCGCAGTCCACGGACATCCGGTTCGGCGACGAGCCGACGGTGACGGATGATGAGGTGCGCTGGGCGATCCGTGAGGCGAAAGCCCAGGGCCTCAAGGTCTGCCTGAAGCCGGTGGTGAACGTCGCGGATGGCACCTGGCGCGCGTTCATCGGGTTCTTCGACGAAGAGGTGCCGGGGGAGCCGAGCTGGGCCGATTGGTTCGCCTCCTTCATCCGCTTTGTGCTGCACTACGCCCGCATCGCAGAAGAGGAGGGCTGCGAGATGCTCTGCGTCGGCTGCGAGATGGTGCAGTCTGACACGAGGGATGCCGAGTGGCGCGCCCTCATCGGCGAGGTGCGCTCCGTCTACAGCGGTCTTGTCACCTACAACTGCGACAAGTACCAGGAGGATCGAGTCACCTGGTGGGACGCGGTCGACATCATCTCGTCGAGCGGCTACTACCCGCTGGGCCAGTGGGATGAACAGCTCGACCGGATCGCAGCCGTGGTGGCACGGGAGGGCAAACCCTTCTTCTTCATGGAGTCCGGGTGTCCGAGCCGAGTCGGGTCATCCGCCCGGCCCAACGACTGGACGCTGCAGGGTGCCGTCTCGGGCGCCGAACAGGCCGAGTGGTACCGCGATGCCTTCGAGACCTGCGCGAAGCGCCCGTGGGTGCAGGGTTTCATGCTCTGGGACTGGCCGCCCCGGCTCTATGCGTTGGAGGCCGCGGCGACCGACGACGACTACTGTATCTACGGCAAACCGGCGGAAGAAGTCGTGCGGCAGCACTACGCGTTTCGTCGGCTATGACCCGGTCGTCCCCGTGACCGAACGAAACACCTCGGGGGCGGATGCCACCCGCCCGGGCCGCACCCTGCTCGGGTGGTTGCGGCCGTTCCGCGCCCGCATCCTGCTGTCGATGCTCGTCTTCGGTATCAAGGACAGCCCGCAGTGGGTGCTTCCGGTGATCACCGCGTCGGTGATCGATATCGTAGTTTCGCACGGGCGCCCACAGCAGCTGCTCTGGCTACTGGCGGTGGCGCTGGTGATCCTGATGCAGAACTTTCCCACCAATATCGTCTTCGTGACCCTCTACATGGGCAGCGTCCGGCAGCTCGCGGTCGACATCCGCAACCGCCTGACCCACCAGTTGCAAGAGCTCACGATCGGGTATCACTCGCGCGCGAGCTCCTCGATCATCCAGACCAAGATCATCCGGGATGTCGAGAACATCGAGGTGATGATGCAGCAGTCCGCCCAGACGGGTTTCTCTGCGTTCTTCGTACTCGCCGGAGCGATCGTGGTCACCGCCCTGCGGGTTCCCGCCTTTGTGCCCGTGTTCTTCATCGCGGTTCCGGTCGCCGCGCTGCTCGTGCGGGGGCTGCGCCGTCGGTCGAATGCGCGCAACGAGCAGTTCCGCCACACGGTCGAGCACCTCTCGGCGCGGGTGGGCGAGATGTCGACCCTGATGCCCATCACGCGGGCCCACGGTCTCGAATCGGATGCCGTGGATCGCATCGGTCGCAGCGCGGAGGGCGTGCGTGATGCCGGCCTGAAGCTCGACCGGCTCAACGGATCGTTCGGTGCCCTCAGCTGGATCTCGTACCAGTCGCTCGGCGTGCTCTGCCTCACCGGCGCCGCGCTAGCCTCCCTCACCGGATTCATTCCGATCACCCCGGGCGAGGTCGTCCTGCTCAGCACCTACTTCACGATCCTCACCGGCAGCATCGTTGCACTGCTGTCGCTCGCGCCGATCATCACCCGGGGCATCGAGTCGGTGAAGTCGATCTGCGAGGTGCTCGAAGAGCCGGACATCGAAGCGAACAACGGAAAGGCGGTGGTGTCGTCCCTCGACGGTGACCTGCGCCTGGAAAACGTGGGCTTCGAGCATCCGGATGGCGTGCGGCCGGTGCTCTGCGGCATCGACCTGCACATTCGACAGGGTGAGACGATCGCCTTCGTCGGTCCATCCGGGTCGGGCAAGTCCACACTGCTCAACCTGGTGCTCGGGTTCCTGCGCCCGACCGAAGGCCGCCTTCTCTTCGACGGCCGGGACATGGCCGAGCTCGACATGCGCACGCTTCGCGCGTTCGTTGCGGTGGTTCCCCAGGAGTCGGTGCTCTTCGAGGGTACGGTGCGTGACAACATCACTCACGGGCTGTCGGGCGCAAGCGATGAGAAGGTGCGCCAGGCTCTCTCCGACGCGAACGCGACCGAGATCGTGGCAGAGATGGTTGCGGGCTGGGACACGATTGTCGGCGAGCGCGGATCGCGGCTGTCGGGTGGTCAGCGCCAGCGATTCGCGATCGCCCGTGCGCTGATCCGCGACCCCCGCATCCTGCTGCTTGATGAGGCGACCTCTGCGCTCGATGGCGAGTCGGAGCGACTCGTGCAGCAGGCCCTGCAGCGGCTGATCGGAGGCCGCACCACCCTCATCGTCGCGCATCGGCTGTCGACGATTCGGTCGGCGGATCGTATCGTGGTGCTCGACCACGGCCGGATCGCGGAGGTGGGTTCGCATGACGAGCTCCTCGCCCTCGATGGCCGGTATCGAAAACTCGTCGAGGCGCAGAGCCACTGAGTCGGCTGCGTGCCCGTCGCACGCTGCGCGGCCACGAGATGGTTGTTCCCACCGTCCGCTGCGCGCCCACGAGTGACACGCGCGCCCGAACATTTGGGCACGCGTGTCACTCAGGGGCGCGCTACTCCGTGCACATGTCCCTGATTCCCGGCACGCGGCCACCCCGGCCTCTACACTGGGGTACCCGAGAATATGTCCGTTGCCAGGAGGCCCGATGGTCCAGTTCACCGCCGCGCGACAGGAGCGCACATTCGTCGATTCGGACGGCGTGACGATCCACTTCTTCTACTGGAAGGTGGGCACCCCGATCGGGGTCGTGCAGATCGCCCACGGCCTCGGCGAATATGCGGCACGGTACGAAGAGCTCGCCCAGAGGCTCGTCACGGCCGGGTACTCCGTCTACGCGGATGACCACCGCGGACACGGCCAGACCGGCCTCGAGCAGTGGGGCGGGGATCGTTCGCAGCTCGGCAAGCTCGGCCCGGGAGGCATCCGCTCGACCATCCGCTCGGTGCGGGAGCTGCTGCCGATCATCCGTCACGAGAATGCCGGGCTGCCGCTCGCGCTGCTCGGCCACAGCTGGGGCTCGCTCATCGCGCAGTCGATCATCAATGAGCACGCGGATGACTACCAGGCACTGATCCTCACCGGCACCGCCTATCGAACCCTGATTCACATGAACGGCGGTGACCTCGCGAAGAAACACGCGCACCTCGGCACGACCGGATACGAATGGCTGAGCCGTGACCAGTCGGTCGGGCAGGCGTTCCTCGATGATCCGCTCACCTTCAAGGCCAACGGCATGAAACTGTTCGGCGTATTGGACAGCCTTCGACTGCTCGGCCGACCGGCGAAGAACCTGGCGCACGACATCCCGGTGCTCATCCAGATCGGCAGCGAAGACACTCTCGGGGGGGTGCGCAGCGCCGAGTTGCTCGCACAGGGCTACCTCACCCGGTCGAAGCTCAGCGATGTGAAGCTGATCATCTACACGGATGCCCGCCATGAGGTCTTCAACGAGACCAACCGCGACGAGGTCCTGGCCGACACGATCGGATGGCTCGCCACACACCTGGTGGTCCCGGCGGTCGAGTAGGTCGCTTAGCGACCGTGTCGAGACCCGGCCCCGAAAAATGGTGGTCGAGTAGCGCCGTCTAAGGCGCGTATCGAGACCCGGCGCGTATCGAGACCCGGCGCGTATTGAGACCCCGCGCGTATTGAGACCCGAGACCCGCTGCTACTTCGCGAGGAACGCGAGCAGTGCGGCGTTGACCTCCGCGTAGTGCGACCAGAGCATGCCGTGCGGCGCGCCCTCGATCTCCACGTACTCCGCCGATGGCAGCGACTTGGCGAACACGCGGCCGGTCGAATCGATCGGCAGCACGCGGTCGGCGGTGCCGTGGACGATCAGCGCGGGCACATCGATCTTCGGGATGTCGCCCCGGAAGTCCGTAAGAAAGGTGGGCTGCGCGGCGACCGACGCGAAGAGCGACGAACCGGCGGCGATTGACTGGCTCACGTCTACGACCTCTTGGCTCACCCGGCTGCCGCGGTTCTCGTCGAGATTGTAGAAGTTCTGGTAGAAACCGGTGAAGAAGGCGAAGCGGTCCGCCTTGACCCCGTCGAGAAGGCCGTCGAAGACCTTCTGGGACACCCCGGTCGGGTTGTCGTCGGTCTTCAGGAGGAAGGGCTCGAGTGAACCGAGGAACACGGCCTTCGCGATGCGGGCGGAGCCGTAGCTGCCGATGTAGCGGGCGACCTCTCCGGTACCCATCGAGAATCCGGCGAGCGCGATGTCCGTGAGGTCGAGGGTGTCCAGCACGACCTTGAGGTCGGCGGCGAAGGTGTCGTAGTCATAGCCGACGGTCGGTTGGCTGGACTTTCCGAATCCGCGACGGTCGTAGGTGATCACGCGGTAGCCGGCCTCGAGCAGCACGGTGCTCTGCTTCTCCCATGATGATCCGTCGAGCGGATAGCCGTGGATGAGCACGACGGGCTGGCCCGATCCATGGTCCTCGTAGTACAGCGCGATGTCGGTGCTGTTCTCGGTTCCGACGGAGATTGTCGACATGACCAGTTCCCCTCATAGCGTGAGAACGCTCGTTCTCGCTTGTTTCACAATAGAGAACGAGCGTTCTCAAAGCAACTAGACTGGATGAATGGCCGATGAACAGGTGCGGGCGCGCGTGCTGGAAGCAGCCGACCGTCTCTACTACGGCCGTGGCATCCAGTCCGTGGGAATGGACGAGCTGCGGCTCGCTTCCGGTGTTTCGCTGAAGGGCCTCTACGGGCTCTTCCCGTCGAAGGCCGCCATCGTGCTCGAGGTGCTCGACCGTCGTCATGCGCAGTGGACAGATGGCGTCACCGAGCGGGTCGCGCGCGCGACGACTCCTCGCGACAGACTGCTCGCGATCTATGACTACCTCGCGGACTGGTTTCTTGACGACACCTTTCGCGGGTGCGGGTTCATCAATGCCTTCGCCGAGCTCGGCTCGATCTCGCCCACGGTCGCGCAGAGCGCCCGGGAGCACAAAGCGGGGTTCCAGGACTATGTGGCACGGCTGGTCGCCACCGCTGGCGCGGACCCGGCTCTGGCACCCCAGCTCTCCATCCTGGCCGAGGGCGCGCAGACCACGGCGGCGATCGCGGGCACCGGGGAGGCCGCCGATCATGCGCGCCGCGCCGCCGGCATCCTCATCGATGCCGCGATGCCCGCGGTCCCAAGCTGGAATCGGCTCGACGAAAGGCACAGCAATGCACGGTGAGTATAAGGTTCCCGGCGGAAAGCTCGTGGTGGTCGACCTCGACGTGATCGACCGCCGCATCGCCAACTTCCGACTGGCCGGAGACTTCTTTCTCGAACCGGATGGCGCTCTGGCCCTGATCAACGAGGCGGTCAACGGTCTCTCCGAAGACAGCGATGCCTCCACGATCTCGTTCGCGGTGCAGGGCGCGCTGCCCGAAGACGTCATAATGCTCGGTTTCTCGCCGGATGCCGTGGCGGTAGCGGTGCGCCGCTCACTCGCCAGGGCCACCAGCTGGACCGACTACGACTGGCAGCTCATCCATGGCGCCGCGTATCCGCCCGTGCTGCAGATGGCGATCGACCAGGTGCTTTCGGAAGAGGTCGGCGCCGGTCGCCGCAAGCCGACCCTGCGCATCTGGGAATGGAATACGCCTGGCGTCGTGATCGGCAGCTTCCAATCGGTGAAGAACGAGGTCGACCTCGAGAATGCTGCGAAATACGGCTTCCAAGTGGTGCGCCGGGTGAGCGGTGGTGGGGCCATGTTCATGGAGGCAGGCTCCGTTATCACCTATTCGATCTATGCGCCGACCGATCTCGTGCACGGCATGACCTTCGCTGACTCCTATGCTTTTCTCGACGAATGGGTGATCACCGCACTCAAGTCGCTCGGAATCGATGCCTCATACCAGCCGCTCAACGACATCACGAGCCCGAGTGGCAAAATCGGCGGCGCGGCGCAGAAGCGGCTCGGAACCGGCGCAGTGCTCCACCACGTGACCATGAGTTACGACATGGACGGTGACCGCATGGTGGAGGTGCTGCGTATCGGCCGCGAGAAGATGAGCGACAAGGGGACGAAGAGCGCGAACAAGCGCGTCGATCCGCTGCGCAGCCAGACCGGACTCAGCCGGGCGGCGATCATCGAGCGCATGGAGCAGACCTTCACGCGACTGTACGGCGCGACTCCCGATGACCTGACTCCCGACGAGCTCGCTCGCGCTGAGCAACTCGTCACAGAGAAATTCGCCACGGAAGAATGGCTCCACCGCGTGCCGTAAATCGGTGATACCCACCGGGAGGATGATCCGATTGGTGGGGGCATCCCGTAGCCTTGCGTAATGAATTGGTGGATTTTCGGGGGTGTGGTCGTCGGCCTTGTGCTGTTCGGCATCCTCGGCCAGCGTTTCGGTCTTATCGACATCGTCGGCAAGACCAAGGCCCGCAGTGCCGGCAATGGCGCCGGACTGATGGGAATCGGCGACGAGATCTTCGCACCGGCGCGGCACGAAGCCGCCATTGAAACGGACCGCCAGACCATCCTGCCCGCTCCTGCTCCGCTCGCCGGAGATCCGGTGCGCCCCTCGCAGGAGGCCGGCATCTACCGCGGTCGCGTGACCATCGATCTCACTCGTCCTCGCGACTAGAGGCCCGCGGGTTGGGGTTTGTTCCCTCCCGTCAGATTTGGGCCCGCTCGCGCCGGCACAAACCTGACAGCAGGGAACAGTCCCGTGTCGGGAGAGCCCTCAGGCGCGCTGCTCGAGCGTGTGGTACTCCGGATGGCGACTCAGCCAGGTCACCACGTAGGGGCAGTCGGCGACCACGCGATAGTCGGTGTCGGCGCGGATGGCGTCGAGAACGCCCTCCACCATCTCCGACGCGAGGCCTGCGCTCCGCATTGACGGGTCGATCTCGGTATGGGTGATGTGGATGTCACGGTCCACGAGTTGATAGTCGGTGAGTCCGACGTCGACGCCGTCTTTGCTGAAGATGTAACGGTTCTGGGCTGGAAGATGCTTCACGACACTGGCCATCACACGAGACTACGGTCGGCGAGTGGGCAGCGCAAAGGGATCGACCTTCGGGTGCGGGAGAATAGGAGGATGCCCGCCGCCTGGACGCCCGAATCGCCGGACCGTGTGATCCACAATGACAACCTCGCGGCGGTTGTGGGGTTGCCCGACGGGGCTTTCACCCTGGTGTACCTCGACCCGCCGTTCAATACCGGGCGCTCACAGGCCCGGCAGTCCACGACGAGCGTGCGCTCCGCATCCGGCCCGATCCGTGGGTTCAAGGGGCAGCAGTACGAGCGCATCCGGGGCGACCTGATGAGCTATGACGACCGGTTCGAGGACTACTGGACGTTTCTCGAACCCCGCCTCGCCGAGGCCTGGCGCCTGCTCGCCGACGACGGCACGCTCTACCTGCACCTCGACTATCGCGAGGCGCACTACGCCAAGGTGCTGCTCGACGCGCTGTTCGGTCGCGAGAGCTTTCTCAATGAGATCATCTGGGCCTACGACTATGGGGCCAAGTCGAAGAGCCGCTGGCCGGCGAAGCACGACACGATCCTCGTCTATGTGAAGAACCCCAAGGGGTATTACTTCGACTCGACCTCCGTCGACCGCGAGCCGTACATGGCCCCCGGACTCGTCACGCCGGAGAAGGTGGCGCTCGGCAAGCTCCCGACGGATGTGTGGTGGCACACCATCGTCTCGCCGACCGGCCACGAGAAGACCGGCTATCCCACACAGAAACCCGAGGGTGTCTTGCGCCGCATCATCCAGGCCTCGACGCGCGAGGGCGACTGGGTGCTCGACTTCTTCGCCGGCTCCGGCACGACCGGCGCGGTCGCCGCATCCCTCGACCGACGGTTCGTGCTCGTCGACGAGAGCGCGGATGCCCTTGCCGTGATCCGCGCGCGACTGACGAAGGCGGGCGTCGCGTTCGAGTGACCTGCTGAGCGCCGGCGGGCAGAACGGCTCGGGAACCACGCGCTCCAGCAGTCCCGGCTACGCGCTGTCGCGCTCCACGATGTGCGTCTCCATGATGCACTCGTGGTGCACCGGTTCGCCGCGCAGCAGCGCAAGCAACATCCGAGCCATCTCCGCGCCGACCGCTTCGGAGGGTTGGTGCACCGTGGTGAGC
>JBBRDX010000019.1:0-26422 GCA_038203515.1 Actinomycetales bacterium
GGCCGCGGCGTTCCGGTCATCGTCGCCGTCGAGCAGGATGCGTCCGGCCAGGCCTGGCAGCTCGCCTGGTCGTACGCGAAGGCTATCGGCGGACTTCGCGCCGGAGGCATCAAGACCACCTTCACCGAAGAGACCGAAACCGACCTGTTCGGTGAGCAGGCCGTTCTCTGTGGCGGTGTCTCGCAGCTCGTGCAGTACGGCTTCGAGACACTCACCGAGGCCGGCTACCAGCCGCAGATCGCCTATTTCGAGGTACTCCACGAGCTCAAGCTCATCGTCGACCTCATGTGGGAGGGCGGCATCGCCAAGCAGCGCTGGAGCGTCTCCGACACTGCCGAGTACGGCGACTATGTCTCCGGTCCGCGCGTGATCGACCCGCGGGTGAAGGAGAACATGCAGGCCGTTCTCGCCGACATCCAGTCCGGAGCCTTCGCCGAGCGCTTCATCGCAGACCAGGATGCCGGAGCGCCCGAGTTCCTCGAGCTGCGCGCCAAGGGTGCCGCCCACCCGATCGAGGCCACCGGCAAGGAGCTGCGTGCTCTCTTCGCTTGGAAGCAGGTCGACGAGGACTACACCGACGGCAGCGCTGCGCGCTAGTTGCTGCGCGCTAGTTGCTGCGCGCTAGTTGTCGCGCGCTAGTTGCTGCGCGCTAGTTGTCGCCCGCTAGTTGTCGCCCGAAGAGGCCCCGGTTTGTGAAGCTGGGGCCTCTTCGCTGCCTCTCTCGTCGTGCATAACTCCTGCAATTTGCCGGGGTGCCGTCGGACCGTCCGGTAATTCCGTGGGAGGTGCGGTCGGTGTCCAGGTATCTGCAGGAGTTATGCGAGGAGGGTCGAGTGCAGATGACGGACAACCCTCGCGTTCGCCGGGCATTCGCCACCGTGGCGATGGTCCTTGTGCTGCTCTACCTGCTGACCGACGTCGTGCTTCAGTTTCTGCCGCCGCACTACTCCGTACTTGGCGACGCCGAGAGCAACCTCGCGGTGGGGCCGTTCGGCTGGGTCATGGACCTCAACTTCCTGGCCAGGGCGGTGATGAGCGGATGCGTCGTGGTGGCGGTCACCGTAACGGCTCCGACCTCTCGACTGCGGATAGCCGGCTCGGTGCTGCTCGCTTTGGCAGGGCTCTGCTCCGCGGCGCTGGTATTCTTCCCCGCGGACGTCAACCACGCGGGTGAGTTCGGCATGACGCCGCGAACGACTGTCGGGCTCGTGCACGTGGTGTTCGCGACATCCGGATTTCTCGCCGCGCTCGTTGCTATGGCATTGCTCACCCGGTGGATCAGGCGGCCGCGCCCAATGATGGTCTTCCTCTTAGTCGCGTTGGCCAGCCTCTGCCTGTTCGCAGCGAGCCTTGCCATTTTCCCGCAGGTTGTCGGGCTGACGGAGCGTCTCTGCCTGATGGGGATTCTCGGCTGGACTTTCGCGCTGTGCCTCGAGCTGCGCCGCCGTCGCTGACCGACTTATTCGAGACCCGGGTCTTCTCGCCGCACTGCATAACTCCTGCAATTTCTGCCAGCAGCTGGCGAGTGGTCCGTGCCTGCGGGGAACGCGCCCAGGGCCCAGGCAGATTGCAGGAGTTATGCAAGGCGGCGGCAATTCGGCGGCAAGGCGAGACGGAGCGGCGGGGCGATGGCGCGGGAGCGGCGGGGGCATGGCTGCGCGGGAGCTGCAGTGAGGTCGCGAGCGCCGGTTCAGGATGCCGCGGCGGGGATACGCCCTGACGGAGGGTAGCGTAACCCCCGCCGGGCTGCACGCACGCCGCCGCGAGGTGGTGCAACCCCCGCCACGGAAGCAGTTCGTGGTGCAACCCCCGCCGCGGAAGCAGTTAGTGGTGAAACCCCCGCCACGGAAGCAGTTCGCGGCGCAACCCCCGCCACGCGGGCAGCTAGCGCGGCACCCTGAGCCACGACATGCCGCGCAACTCGAGGCAGATGCTGTCGGGCTCCTCGACCACCACCATGAGCACATCATCGCAGTGGCCGCAACGCACAACGTAGCCGGTGGGGTCGGGATAGACCCGCGCTCGAGCGAGTTCCGAGACGTCACCGCAACCGAGACAGCGTGCCGTTGCCAAAGTGAGGTCCGCGGAGAAGAGCTCGGAGAGCGGTCCTGCGAGGGAATTGCCGTCGACGGGTTCGGGCATCAGGCCCCTCCGAATCGTTCGGTTTTCACGCGCTGCGGGTCGTGTCCGAGGGCGACGAGGTCGTTCGCGACGGTCTCGACGAAACCGGTCGGCCCGCAGACGAAGACGGCCGGTGAAAGAGATGCGGCGAAGGCGGATGCCTCGAGGTCGGCAAGCGCGATCCGAGCGGCCCGACGGGGCGACCCGTCCGGCGCACGGCGGGTGTAGACCCAGGTGACGTCGAGGTGGGCCGTGGGCGTCTCCAGCTCGGAACGGAAGAACGCGTCATCCGGGGTGCGCACCGAGTAGAGCAGCCGGAAAGGGGCGGAGCTGCCCGACGCGGTGTGGGACCGGATCATCGCCATCAGCGGCACGATTCCGGAGCCCCCGCCGATCAACTGCACCGGCTCGGTCTGCGTCGGCCGCCAGACGAACCAGCCGCCGAGCGGACCACGCAGCTCGACCTCGTCTCCCGGCAGCAGGTCGTCGACGAGATAGGGCGAGACCTCACCGGTGGGGAAGCGGTCCACCGCGAGTTGCACCCGGTCAGACTGGCCAGCCGAAGCAATCGAATACGAGCGCACGGCCTGGTAGCCGTCCGGTGCGGTCAGACGCACATCCGCGTGCTGCCCGGCAACATTGCCGCCCCAGCCCGGCACGTCGAGCACGATACTGCGTGCGGTCGGTGTCTCGGTGGTGGTCGAGACGACCACGCCCACATGCCAGAGGCCGACCCGGTGCGGTGGCGCATCCCGGGTCTCGCGCTCGCTCACCAATAGCGCTGCTCGAGCCATGGGTCACCGTACATGTTGTAGCCGTTCTGCTCCCAGAACCCCGGCTCGTCGGCGGGCATCATTTCGAGTGAGCGGATCCACTTGGCGCTCTTCCAAAAGTAGAGGTGCGGGATGAGCAGTCGCGCCGGTCCGCCGTGTTCCGGATCGAGCGGCTCGCCGTCGAACTCGAAGGCGATCCACGCCTTGCCCCCGAGCAGATCCTCGAGTGGCAGGTTCGTCGTGTAGCCACCGTAGGAGTGCGCCATGACGTACCGGTCGGTGGTTGAGACATCCGCGAAGAGGGTGTCGAGCGAGACCCCGCGCCAGCTCGTGCCGAACTTCGACCAGCGGGTGACGCAGTGGATGTCAGTATCGATGTCCTCGACCGGCAGGGCGTGCAGCTCTTCCCAGCTCCAGGTATGGAGTGTGGAATCGTCCGTGCGGATGCCGAACTGCCAGTCTGCGGTGTCGATATCGGGGGTGGGTCCGGCCGACAACACCGGGAAGTCTGCGGTGAGGTACTGGCCGGGAGGAAGCTCGGGATTGTGTTCGCGACTGCGGCCGGTGAAACCGCGAGAGATGACGGCCATGAGATGCTCCTTCGGTTGACCCCAGACTACCGATCGTTACTGCTCGCGGTCGAGGCCGCCCATGCGTTCCAGCACCGCGTGTACCAGCTCGATCTCGGCATCCGGGGTGATGTGATGGTTGAGATAGATACCCTCGAGCCAGGAGAGCACCTCGTTGCGCTCGAGTGCCACGGCCGACCAGTCGACACCCTTCTCGGCGGATGTCACGGGCTCGCCCGATACCGGGTCGAGCCAGGCGCGCGCGATCGTGCGGTCGGGGGCCGCGCCATCCACCGGATTCCACAGCAGGGCGATCGGATGGTTCTCGCCGTCGACATGGTCCTGGCTGACGCTGCCGGATCCGAGCCACGGCAGGGTGAGGATCTCGCCCTCGATCTCCACCTCGATGAGGTCGAGCTGCGCGGGCTCGGTCTCGCAGACGTACAGGGGATAGCCCTCCTCGTGCCACGCAGCGGCCTCCTCGATGTCTTCCATGAGCTCGGGCATCCGCTCGAAGAAGTTGCCGGCGAGAGCGGTGGACCACTCCAGCAGCACGGCCGTGTCGGCATCATTCCACGGGCTGTTCTCGCTCGCGTCGCCGCCCGGACTGTGGAAGTGGTGCTCGGCACCGGAGCCGCCGACGTCGAGGTGAAGCTGCCCGTCGTCGTATCCGACGTAGAGAGAGACCACGTTCTCATCGTCCTGCCACTCGGCAAAGATCTCGGGCTCGCGCAACGCCAGCGGCAGGCTGATCTTCGCCGCACGCTTGTCGCCGAGGTCGAAGACCGCCTGGAAGATGGAGTTCGGCAGTCGCAGCGATTCGTCGGGCATGTCCATACTCTTTCATGCCTCCCGCATGATCGCTTCAGCAGCCCGGGAGTTGGGCTATGGCTGCAGGCGCGAGCGGCCGCGGAAGAGCGGTCTCCTGGTGCAGAATCTATCCCGAGCCGGTCACGTAGGCTGGATCCATGACTCCTCTTGCGCTCGGCATCCCCGGAATCCGGCGCGACCCCGCTGCACTTCCGCCGACTGTCGGGCGACCGGACGATTCTGGCCTCATCGACACCTTCGGCCGCACCGCACGTGACCTTCGCATCTCGATCACCGAGAAGTGTTCGCTGCGATGCACCTACTGCATGCCGGAGGAGGGGCTTCCGGCGATCGCCCGCGATGACCTCCTGACGGCCACGGAGATCGCGCGCCTCGTCGGCATCGCCGTGCGCGACCTCGGGGTGCACGACATTCGTTTCACCGGTGGCGAACCGCTCATGCGGAAGGACCTGGCGGAGATCATCCGTCGGTCGTCGGCCGTCGCGGGGCTTCCGGGGGGTGGGATGGCATCGATCTCGATGACGACCAATGCCATCGGGCTGGACCATCGCATCCACGAGCTGGTGGAGGCCGGCCTCACCCGCATCAACATCTCCCTCGACACGGTGGACCGCGACCACTTCGCCCGGCTCACCCGACGCGACCGGCTGCCGTCGGTGTTCGCGGGAATCCAGGCCGCGAAGGATGCCGGGCTCACGCCGCTCAAAATCAACGCGGTGCTCATGCGCGACACTCTCGCGGGGTCGGCAGACCTGCTCGAGTGGTGCCTCGCGAACGACGTGCGACTGCGTTTTATCGAACAGATGCCGCTCGATGCCGATGAGGCCTGGGCGCGCGACAACATGGTGGATGCCGCGGAGCTGCTCGACGTGCTCGGCGCGCGTTTCACCCTCAGCCAGCCACACCGCGATGACCCCTCGGCGCCCGCAGAGGAGTGGACCGTGGATGGCGGCCCGGCCACCGTCGGCATCATCGCTTCGGTGACCCGCTCGTTCTGCGAGGCCTGCGACCGTACCCGCGTGACGGCAGAGGGCACCGTGCGCTCCTGCCTGTTCGGCGATGACGAGACCGACCTGCGAGCGCTGTTGCGCAACGGATCCGACGACGCCACGATCGCCCACTGGTGGCGCGCCGCACAGTGGGGCAAGCAGTCCGGGCACGGCATGGACCGGGCCGATTTCGTGCGTCCGCAGCGCAGCATGGGCGCCATCGGTGGCTGAGGTGGCTGAGACGGCTGAGACATCCGAAGTCCTGGTTCGCTATTTCGCTTCCGCGGCCGAGGCGGCCGGACGTGAGGAAGAACTGCTTCCTGCTGTCGCGACGGTCGGGCAACTGCGCGCGGTGCTCGTTGACCAGTACGGCGAGGCGATGGCCCGGGTGCTGGCATCCGGATCGTTCCTCGTCGACGGTGTGGTCAGCCGGGACGATGCGCGGACAGTCGGCGCACGCGTGGACGTGCTGCCGCCCTTCGCCGGGGGCTGATCTCCGGCGTCAGTGGTCGGCTCTCGACGACGTCGACAACCGCGCTACTCGTTGACGAGCACGGGCACGCCGATCGAGGCGGAAGCCGCACGTCCGGCGAACCCTGCGGGCACGGTTGCCTGGAATGGGATGGATTCCACGGGAGTTCCCGTTACCGGGTCAGCCGGTCCGTCGTCGACCGCGTGGTAGACGAATCGTGCGGTGCCGATGAAGGTTCCACCTGCATCGTAGAACCCCGCGATGACCTCCAGGTCGAGCACGGCGCTCACGTCGCTCGTGACGCGCAGCGCCCCCCGTACGGTGGTGCCGTCGAACGCGAGGCCGTCGATGGCGAACCTGTCGTCGAACGGACCGGCGGCCTGGCGAACTTCACCGGCTACAGGGTGAAGGAGACGGATGCTGGCGAGCTCCGGTGCGCCGCTGGCCGCTGCGAGCCCAGGAAGAGTCGTCTTCACGGCATCCGTCGGCAGGGGCGTAGTGGCGTCGGAGCGGGACATCGTCGTCACGCCGATCGTGATCGAACCGGCGATTACGACGGCCGCGGCCGCGATCGCGATGGCGATGATCGGGCGAGTTCTCTTCATAGTGGTCTTCCTTGGAGGGGGATGTGCGGTTCGGGCCGAGGACACTGCATCCCCGGCCCGGACCGTGGTGGCCGCTGCTTACTTGGTGATGCGGAGCGCGTGACCGACGATGTCGAACAGGGCGATGTTGTCGATCGTGCCCTCGAGCCGGGCGGAACCCGGACCGTAGGCGTAGACCGGCACATCGGCTCCCGTGTGGTTGCCCGACAGGTAGGTCAGCCAGAGGCCGGCCTCCGGGGATCCGTCGACGATGTCGGCCGGGTCACTCGGGATACGGAACGTCGCCGGGGCGAAGTTCTTCGGGTTCGCAGAGCCTGAACCGTTGATGATTCCGGTCGAGCGGGTCGGATCCAGCACGTTCCTCGGTCGGGTGGGCGTCGAGTTGTTCGCGGTGTTGCCGGAGTCCACATTCGCCGGGGGCGCGGTCGCCTCGGCGTTCGTGAAGGTGCCTTTCTCGATGATGTTGAAGCCGGCGCATTCGTGGTCGGCGGTGACGATGACGAGAGTGTTGCCATCCTTCGCGGCGAAGTCCTTCGCGACCTTCACCGCGTCATCGAAGGCCTTCATCTCGCCGAGGGTCTGCGCTGCATCGTTGGCGTGCGAACGCTTGTCGATGAGCGCGCCCTCGATCTGCAGGTAGAAGCCTTTGCCGTTGCTCTTCTCCTTCGAGGTGGCCTCCCTCGTGAGCAGCTCGAGCGCCTTGCTCGTCATCTCGGGAAGGGTGGGCTCCTGCGCCTGCACGGAGCCGGGGTTGTCCTGCTTGGCCTTCTCGATGGTGAGGTTGCCCCTGTTGAACAGGCCGAAGATCTTCTGGGCCGTTGCGGATGCGAGGTCGGTCTTCGTCGCGACGGTCTGGCTGGTCGGAGACCCGAGCACAGAGTAGCCCTGGTCTTTCAGCGCGGTCTCGTCGGCCGCATCGAACCGGCCGAGACCTCCGCCGAGGATCACATCGGCGGTGCCATTGCGGGCGATCTGGTCCGCGATCGGGGTGACCCGAATGTCGCTGGTCGGCAGCGCCGCGCCGGTGATGGCGAGATCCTGGCAGGCGGCGTCGGAGTAGACCGGACCCTGGCATCCGCGGGCAAGAGCGTGGCTCATCTGGCCGGCCGGGGTCGCATCCGTGACCTCTGCGGTCGACACGTTGCCGGTGCGGAAGCCCGCCTTCTTGGCGAGTTCCATGATCGTGGGCTTGACCGTGCCGGTGGCGTCGACGCCGAGGGCCGCGTTGTAGGTCTTGACGCCCGATGACCAGGCGGTCGCAGCGGAGGCGGAGTCGGTGACCGGATTGGGGTGGAAGTTCGTCGAGCCGGGCTGGCCCGACAGCTTCTCCACCGCGTAGGTGCTGATGAATCCCTGCGAGGGGAGGGTCTCCATGGTGAGCTTGCCGTCGGTGCCGTAGTAGCGCTCGCGCGCCGCGGTGACGTGGGTGCGCCCCATCCCGTCGCCGAGCAGGTAGATCACATTCTTGGCACGGCCCTGGGTCTCGCCGGAGTCTCCCTGGGCGGATGCCACCCCGGCGGTTGCGGCGACCATGGCGGTGGCCACGAGCGCGGTGATGAGTGTTGCGGAGGTGAGAACAGGGATTCGTCGTCGCATGAGTATTCTCCTGGGGTCTGCTGGACTGCGGCAGCGCCAGAGTGCGCCACCAGTTCAGCACGGTAGACGACCCGGATGACCCCCGAATGGCCGGAAGGTTAACGGCGGACGACGGGGGTTGAGCAGATAGGCGCTCAGCGAGGTCGGAATGCGCGGTAGACGGAGTACCCGATTCCCGCCGCTCCGATAACTGCGAAGAGCACGGCCCCTGGCCAACCGAGTGCCGGGCCGGACGAACATCCGCTCCCTGCTCCACTCGAGACGTAGTCGACACACGATCCGGTTTGGAGCCCGAAAACAAAAAAAACGATCACGAAGGCTGTGGCGGTCGCGACCACGAGCCATCCCCATTTCACGCGGCGCTCTGACGGGGATTCAAGCCTGCGCTCAGGTTACACGCGAGCGAACAACCCCGTCCCGCCGACGCGATAAAGAGTCATCTCCCGTGCGCCTTCCCACGGTGTGCCCGTTTCGTTGGGAGGGCTCGCAGCGGGCCCTGACCGGCCGGACTGCCTCGACTGGCTGGACTGCCTTGACCGGCCGCGCGGTGAAGGCTTCTAGTCCAGCTCGATGTTGAAGTCCCAAAGGGCGATCGGATGCCCAGACGGTTGCCAGGTCACCTGGGCTGCCCCGGTGGTGAAGGTTCCCGAAACGACCAGCTGCGCTTTACCTCCCGCAAGTGCGGTCGCGCTCGCCGCACCGACCGCGGTGAGGGGGACTACGGCGCCTGTTTCGTCGCGACAGACGAGGTCTGAGATTGTGAGCGGGATAGATCCGCTCGCGGATTGCACGGTGAGGGTGATGGTCGCCGCTGTGCGCACACGCGCGCGCGATGTGGTGGCAGATGCTGTGGGCTGGGTGATCGTCTGGACTGGGCCGGTCGCCGTCGCGGTGCCACGCGTGGCAGCGTCGAATACTACGAGGGTCGGCGCCCCCATCGCGAGCACCTGTGGCGTGCCGATCGTGGCGGTCGGCATCGGGTCGACGGCCGGAGCGGTGGGGATCGGCACTGCGCCGAGCGATGCCGTCACGGATGCGGCGGTGAGTGCAGCGGTGCATCCACTCAGCATCCCCACCAGCAGTAGCGACGCGACCAGCGCGGCACTCACCGTGAGTGCCGCCCTGGTGCTCGTGCGCGATGCGGTCACGCTCTGTCTTGTCACCTGCCGTCTTGCCCCCTGCCGTCTCGTCATTTGCTCTCGACCGGCACGGATTCCGTGACGATCTTCGCCTGCGGCAGCTCGTTGATACTCGCGGTCGCCGGATAGAGCGAGCTGCCCGAGGGAGATGGCTTCAGGGCCCGGCCCGAAGCATTGTTGTAGACATCCGGCCCGAACGGTCGAAGCCCATCGGTGCCGGCATAGGCGAGGTGGCCGTCACCGTCGATTCCTCCCCGGTGGATGCCGAAGGTGTCTTCGATGGTGCGCAACCAGCTGTAGTGGTTGTAGGGCTGGGCGCTCACCGACCCTGGTGTGATGAAGCGGCTGATGAGCACGGCGCCCGTCACACCGCCCCCGGGCGTGGTGTCCTGGTTGAAGGCCTGGAAACCGGGCTGGCTGGTGTTGGGCCCCGGCAGCTCGCCACAGCACGCCACTACCGATTGCGCGGTGTCGGCTTCGGCCTGGGCGGATGCCCCCGTGCCGCTGTCGGTTCCGAACTTGCTGTCGCCCGCATACTGCTGATCGGCGATCGAGTTGCCATACATCTTGTAGGGCGGGAAGGCCTCGTCGAAGAGGATCTGGATCTCACCGTCCTTCTGGAAGGCGGCCGATCTCATGATGGTGGGGATCCACTTCTTCAAGAACAGGTCGGCGGCATAGAGGCCACCCTGGTGGTTATTCGGGTCGCCCGAGAGGTTGTCGCCCTTGCAGGTCGCATCGTGGGCATCAGAGCAGTTGTTCGGGGAGATCCAGGAGAACGCCGGCGTGGTCTTCTCCGAGCTGAGGTCGTCAGCCAGGCTCGGGATGGCCGCGTGACCGGCGGTTGCGGCGTATCCGCCGAGCGGCACGACATTCGCGCAGTCGGCAGGGTTATCGATGATCGAATGGAACCAGGCGGCCGGGTTGTGCTTCGGCACGTACTGGTCGGTAGGCGTGGAGCCAGCCGGGTCGACCACGCCGGCACCGGCCGGGTCGCCGGGGATGCCGCACTTGTAGACGTTCTCGCGGGCGGGATCGTTGCCCATGTCCTGGTTGTAGATCTTCCACGAGACCTTTTTCGCGTCGAGCTGGTTGAAGACCGTCGGCACCGAGGCCGGATATACGCATCCGCTCGAGGCGAGGACCTGGCCATCGGGGGCGGGTAGCCCCGGCGCGACATTGGTGTACTGGTGGCAGTCGGCCTGATTGGCGGGTGCTGGTGCCTGGCCGGAGACGGCGCTGATGTAGTTGTCGAGGGAGTAGTGACCGGTGCCGTAGTACTGGGTGAGAAGCTCACCGTAGGAGGGGAGTGTCTTCCACAGATAGTCGTTCTGGTTGAGACCGGTGAAGGTGGACTCGTAGGACTTGTTTTCGAGCATGATGGTCCAGACGTGACCGATCTTGGGGGCGTGGAACTCGCTCCGGTGGTTGTCGTCTGACCCGGATGCGAAGCCGGCGGTGGCAACGAGCCCGACACCCGCCATCGTTGCGAACGCCGCGATACTCGCGACGATGATCCTTTTTGTTCGAGTGAGTTTCATGATGATGCTCCTCCACAGGGCGGGATAGTGATTCCATCGTGGCCCGACGAGGGGCCGTGGCGGAGTGCGCGAGGGTGAGCGTCAGGTAACTAGTCGATGTCAAGCAAGTAATTCTATGGAGACTACAGCCCGACCCATTCCGTGGCGCCGTCGACCAGGTGCTGGCGTTTCCAGATCGGCACGGTCTGCTTGATGAGGTCGACCAGTCGCTCGCAGGCGGCGAAGGCCTGCCCGCGGTGGGCGGCGGCGACAGCGGCGACGAGTGCGACGTCCCCGACGACGAGCGGGCCGACGCGGTGGGCGGCGGCCACGCGTAGGCCGGTCTCGGCGGCGATCGCCGCGCAGCAGTCCCGCAAGAAGCGAGCCGCATCCGGATGCGCGGAATACTCGAGCGACGTGACGGCGAGCCCGTGATCGTGGTTGCGCACGATGCCGCGGAAGGTCACGAGCGCGCCCTTCTGGGCATCCATCACGAAGTCCTCGATGGCGGTGGCGTCGATCGGCTCGGCCGAGATGAGGGCGAGCACGTCGTCACTCATGGGCGTCACTCATGGGCGCCGCCCCCGGCGATCTGTGCGATGAGGTGCGCGAGCAGTCCCTCGAGCACGGCGAGGCCGTCGCGCACTCCGCCGGGGGATCCCGGGAGGTTGACGATCACGGTGCCCTTGGCGGTTCCGGCGACCGCGCGACTGAGTGCCGCGGTCGGGGTCGCCGCGAGTCCGCGCGCACGGATCGCCTCGGCCACGCCCGGCAGTTCGCGGTCGATCAGGGCGAGGGTGGCCTCGGGGGTCCGGTCTGTGGGGCTGAGGCCGGTGCCGCCGGTCGTGATGATCACGGCGGGAGCGGATGCCACCACCCGGACGAGTTCGCCGGCGATGTCTGCGTCGGCCACGACGGTCACCGCGTCGACCACGAAGCCGTTCTCGGCGAGCCAGGTGGCGATGACCGGGCCGGTGGTGTCCTCGCGCGTTCCGGCGGCACCCGCGGTAGACGCGACGATGACGGCGGCGGTCTGGTCACGCACCAGGGCGGTCGCGCTGCCGCCGTGCCGTGTCCAGTGTCCGCGCTTGCCACCCGTCTTCGACTCGAGTCGGATCTCGCCGAGCACCGCCCCGGGATCCACGGCCTTCACCATGTCGTGGAGGGTGAGCCCGGCGACTGCGACCGCGGTGAGAGCTTCCATCTCGACCCCGGTCTGGCCAACGGTCTTCGCCGTCGCCGACACCAGGATCGCGTCATCCGTGAACTGGAAGTCGATGGTGACCGACGAGAGGGGCACCTGGTGGCAGAGTGGGATGAGCTCGCTCGTCTTCTTCGCCCCGGAGATGCCGGCGATGCGCGCGGTGGCGAGCACATCGGCCTTCGGCAGGTCGTCGGCGCGCACGAGGGCCACGACGTCGGGCGTGGTGATGAGACGTCCCGTGGCGGTGGCGGTGCGTGCTGTGATCGCCTTGTCACCGACATCCACCATGCGGGCGCGGCCGTCGGCGTCGAGATGGCTGAGTGGGTTCTCGACGCCGCTCACAGGTCGATCGTTTCCACGAGGTCGCCCTCTTTCAGCTCGGTGATGTCTTCGGCGATATCGATGAGCAGGTCGGATGCCGCGAGCCCGGCAACCAGGTGGGAGCTCGGGCCGCCCACGACCTCCACCCGCCCGTCGGGCATGGCGCGCCCGCGCAGGAACTGCCGCGTGCCGGGCGCCGAGCGCAGGTCGGTCAGGAGCGTACGGCGCTGGCGGTGAGCCGCGGCAAGGCCCGCGGCCTCGCGGAGGATGGGCGCGACGAAGACCTCGAAGGAGATCTGCGTGCTCACCGGGTTGCCGGGAAAGCTGATCACGGGAACTCCGCGGAACACCCCGGTGGCCTGCGGCCCGCCAGGCTGCATCGCGATATGCCCGACCTCGCCTCCGATCGTCTGCAGGAAGTCGCGCACGACCTCGTGGGCGCCCATCGAAATACCTCCGGAGGTGAGGATGAGGTCGGCGTTCGCGGCACCCATCAGCATGGCGCCGCGCAATTGGGAGAGCTCGTCACTCGCCGACACGATCGCGTAGGTCACCTCGGCGCCGCACGCTGTCACTGCGGCGTCGAGCGCCGTGCCGTTGGAGTCGTAGATTTCTCCCGCACCGGCTCGCGCCCCCGTCTGAGTGAGCTCGGCGCCGGTGCTGATCACGACGACTCGCACCCGACGACGCACCTCGACCTCGTCGATGCCGGCGGCGGCCAGCGCGGCGAGGTGGCGGGAGGCCAGACGGAGTCCGGCCGGAAGGAGCGGGTCTCCGGTTCGGAGGTCGCTGCCCCGGTCGCGCACGTACTCCCCGCTCGTGCGGCCGCGGGCGATGGTGACCGAGTCGGCGGTGGTGGTCGTGTCTTCGACCGGCACGACGGCATCCGCTCCCTCCGGCACGACGGCACCGGTCATGATGCGCACGGCGGTACCCGCGGCCAGCGGAGGCGGAGTTCCGGGCCGCGCGGCGACTTCGCCCACGATCGGCAGGGTCACCGGAAGGGTGGCCAGGTCTGCCGCAACGACCGCGAAGCCGTCCATCTGCGAGTTGCGGAACAGCGGCAGATCGACGGGCGAGAGGATAGCGGCGGTCGTCACCCGCCCGAGGGCGGCTCCGATTGCAACGGCTTCGACTCCGCTGGGGAGTGCCGGGGTCATGAGGCCGCGAACGTGGGCTGCGTGCTCGTCGACGGAGGGGTGCACCATGTCAATACCTTGCCATAGCGGGGTCGATGCGGCGGGACCAGGCATCGATGCCGCCGACGAGGCTGCGCGCCGGGATCCCGTGGGCGCCCAGGATCGTGACGGCGTTCGCCGAACGGATGCCTGCATGGCAGTACACCACCACCGGCTTCGAGCGGTCGATGGCATCGAGCACGCTTTCGAGCGTGCCGAGCGGAAGGAGAACTGACCCGGGCAAGCTCGCGATCTCGGCTTCCCAGGGCTCGCGCACGTCGATGAGGGTGACCCCGTCGAGAGAGGCGGCGAGCTCAGTAGCGTCGATGGTGTTGCGGATGCCGCAGAACAGCTCGTAGTCGATCAGACCGGTGATGGGGGTGGACTCCGGGTCCCGGTCGTAGGCGAGCTCGCGGAATCCGCCGGTGAGGGCATCGAAGGTGGTGACCCGGCCGATGAGCGGTGAGCCGATGCCGGTGAGGATCTTCACGGCCTCGCCCGCCATGATCGAGCCGATCACCGCGACGACGCTCGGCAGCACGCCTCCAGCCTCGCAGGAGAGCACGGTTCCGGGCGGCGGGGGAGCGGGGAACAGGTCGCGATACTGCGCGCCGCGCGCGGCCCACGCGACTCCGGCCTGCCCGTCGTACTGCGAGACCGCGCCCCAGACGAGCGGGATGCCGCTGAGCGCCGCCGCATCATTGGCGAGATATCGCGTGGGAAAATTGTCGCTGCCGTCGACCACGAGGTCGTAGTCGGCGAAGAGCTCGAGGGCGTTGCCCGCGGTGAGTCGGGCCTCGATGGTGTGCACCGTCGTCGCGGGATCGGTGGCCGCGACCGTGTCTGCTGCCGAGCTCGCCTTGGCGCGCCCGACATCCGCGATGCCATGGGCGAGTTGGCGGTGCAGGTTGCTGAGTTCCACCGTGTCGTCGTCGATGATTCCGATGGTGCCGACTCCGGCCGCGGCAAGGGCCGGGATCACGCTGCTTCCGAGTCCGCCAGCACCGATCACGAGCACGCGGGCATCCGCCAGGTGCTGCTGCGCCTCGGGTCCGAAGCCGGGGAGGGCGATCTGGCGAGAATATCGCGCGTCATGCGGCTGCGGGGGTGCTGGCATCCTTCGATTCTCGCAGGTGTGAATGGTGCGGCGGCGATAACAGCCGTAGCGATCAGACCGGCACGTGGAGGCGGAATGTCTCCGCGGTGTGAGCCGCGATCGGCCCGCGTCCGCTTCTGTTACCCTTCCGGTCCGCGAAAACGGAAGTAACATGAGTCCTATGCCGCAGATACGGATAAAAGATGCCGCCCTCTACATGGGTGTGAGTGACGACACCGTGCGCCGCTGGGTCGATAACGGCACCCTTCCCGCCGAGAAGGACGAGTCGGGGCGCGCCGTCGTCGACGGTCTCGCCCTTGCGACGTTGGCGCGCGACCACGCGGTGCTGCCGGATGACCCCTCCGGCGTCTCCCGATCCGCCCGCAACAGCTTTGTCGGCCTGGTCACGAACATCGTGATGGACACCGTCATGGCCCAGGTCGAGCTGCAGTGCGGCCCGCATCGCGTCGTGTCGCTCATGAGCAGTGAGGCCGTTCGCGACCTCGGGCTCGAGCTCGGATCCGTCGCCATCGCCGTCGTGAAAGCCACCACGGTCATCATCGAGACCCCCAGGGGACAGCAATGAAAATACAGCTCCTCGCCGCCCTCGCCGTGAGCATCCTCCTCGCCGCCGCGGGATGTTCCGCCGCAGCACCGACTCCCTCGGCAAGTCAAACGAAGGATTCGCTCAGCGGGTCGATCACGGTCTTCGCCGCGGCATCCCTCACCAAGACCTTCGGCACCCTCGTCGCAAAGTTCGAGGCCGAACACCCGAGCGTCACCGTCGCGACGAGCTTCGCCGGATCCGCCGACCTCGTCGCACAGATCACCGCTGGCGCCCCCGCCGACGTGTTTGCGTCGGCCGACACGAAGAACATGGCCAAGGTCTCGACTCTGGTGGGGACACCGGTCAACTTCGCGACGAACGTGCTCGAGATCGCGGTGCCGCCGTCCAACCCGGCCAGGATCGCGACCTTCGCCGACCTCGCGAAGCCTGGCGTCAAGACCGTTATCTGCGCGCCTGCCGTGCCCTGTGGCGCGGCGGCCGCCGCTCTCGAGACCGCCGCCGGCGTCACGCTCTCCCCCGTCAGTGAGGAGAATGCGGTCACCGACGTGCTCGGCAAGGTCTCGTCCGGGGAAGCGGATGCCGGGCTCGTCTATGTGACGGATGTGAAGGGTGCCGGCTCGGCCGTGAAGGGAATCACGTTCCCCGAATCGAGCACGGCCGTCAACACCTATCCGATCGCCACGGTGAAGGCCAGCGCGAACGGCAAGGTCGCGCAGGCGTTCGTGGACTACGTCACCGGAAAGGTCGGCCGGTCGGTGCTGGCGGCGGCGGGCTTCGGCGCTCCCTGAGCATGAAGACTCCATCATTCTCCGGAGTTCCACGCTGGGTGATCGTGATCGCGATCGTCGGCGCGGCCTTCGTGCTGCTGCCGCTCGTCGCGATGACGACCCGGGTGAACTGGGGTGGGTTCCTCGCGCTGGTGACGAGCGAGTCATCCGTCGCCGCGCTTGTGCTCAGCCTCAGGACCTCGATCGCAGCGACGGTGCTATGCGTGCTGTTCGGTGTGCCGATGGCGCTCATGCTCGCCCGCACCACCTTTGCCGGCCAGCGCCTCGTGCGCACCATCGTGCTGCTGCCGCTCGTGCTGCCGCCGGTGATCGGCGGCATCGCGCTCCTCGCGGCATTCGGCAGGCAGGGGCTGCTTGGACGCCCGCTGGAGCTGCTCGGCATCAGCGTCGCGTTCTCGACGGTGGCTGTCGTAATCGCCCAGACCTTCGTGGCGCTGCCCTTCCTGGTGCTGAGCCTCGAGGGCGCCCTTCGCCTCGCCGGCACCCGCTACGAGGCGGTGGCGGCCACACTCGGAGCGCGCCCGACGACCGTACTGCGGCGCATCACGCTGCCGCTCGTGCTGCCCGCCCTCCTCTCCGGAGCCGTGCTGTCCTTCGCGCGCGCCCTCGGCGAATTCGGGGCCACGCTCACCTTTGCTGGCAGCCTGCAGGGGGTCACCCGCACGCTGCCGCTGGAGATCTACCTGCAGCGGGAGACGAATCCGGATGCCGCGGTCGCCCTCTCGCTGGTGCTGGTGGTCGTCTCCCTCGTGGTGGTTGCGCTGACGCTGCGCACGGCGCCGGGCGCACGCGCACGGTTCGCCGCATGACGCTTCGCCTGGAGGCGCGTGTCGCCGAGCGCGGTTTCGACATCTTCCTCGAGGTCGGCGCTGGCGAGACCCTTGCCGTGCTCGGACCGAATGGCGCGGGCAAGTCGACGCTCCTCTCGATTCTCGCTGGACTGCTGCGGCCCGACTCGGGCCGAGCGGAGCTCGATGGGGAGTCGCTGTTCGACCTGTCCCGTCGGCACTGGCTGCCGCCGCACCAGCGCGGGATTTCCCTGCTCGCGCAGGAACCGCTGCTGTTTCCCCACCTCAGCGCACTGGAGAACGTGGCCTTCGGACCGCGCAGCGCAGGCCGGTCGCGGGCCGAGGCACGGTTATCCGCTCGCCGGTGGCTCGCCGCGGTGGAGGCTGCGGAGCTCTGGGCCAGCCGCCCCGCGCAACTCTCCGGCGGGCAGGCCCAGCGCGTGGCGATCGCGCGCGCCCTGGCTCCCGAGCCGCGACTGCTGTTGCTCGACGAGCCTCTCGCCGCCCTCGACGTGGCCGTTGCCCCGACCCTGCGGCGCATGCTTCGAACCGTGCTCACCGGTCGCACCGCCATTGTCGTGACACACGAGGTGCTCGATGCACTCACCCTTGCCGACCGGGTGGTTGTGCTCGGTGACGGGGTGATCGTGGAGCAGGGCGCGACAGCCGAGGTGTTGCAGCGGCCGCGACATCCGTTCACCGCCGGGCTGGCCGGCCTCAACCTGCTCACCGGGGTGCGCACAGGCACCGGGCTGCGGATGGCGGACGGCACCGTGGTGACCGGCCCCGGTTCGGGAATGATCGGCGTGCCTGCTGCTGCTGCTGCACGCCCCTCCACGACCTCAGTGCATCTCGATCAACCCTCCGGCCCCAACGCGTTCGCCGCGACGGTACAGGATCTCGAGCCGCGCGGGGATAGCGTGCGGGTGCGGTCCGCGTCGATGGTCGCCGACATCTCACCGGGTCGCGCCGCAGCTCTCGGACTCACCCCGGGACTGTCGGTCTGGTTCACCGTGCCCGAGACCGAAGTGACGATCTACCCCCGGTGAGTGCTGAGAGGCTGATCTGCGCCGCTGATCTGCGCCGCTGATCTGAGTCCCCACCGCATGGCGTTGCCTTCCCCGATACGGCCTTCTGTAAGGTTCAGAAAGCATGTAGTGCCGGTACTGTCTCCGGAGTCGAAAGCGAGGGCGTGATGCAGAACGGGGTGCTCCAGCCCGGCGTCGGCCCGATCCGCGCGCCGCATTACCTGCCCGCCGACCCGTCCACGGTGTTCTGGGGGCGACTGCCCTGCTCCGCTGACAGCCCCGCGCTCACGATCGATTCGGGTGACGAGGTCACGATCGATACGATCAGCCACGAGGGCATCCACGAGGACCAGGGTCGGGATCCGCTCGCTTTTTTTGGGGCCTTCGGGGTCGAGCCCGACCGCGTTCTGGCGGATGCGGTCGCGCTCGCCTCCTCGGACTACCGGCGTGACCCCGCTGTCGACGGACCGCACGTCGTCACCGGGCCGGTCAGGATCCGCGGTGCTCTCCCGGGGGATCTGCTCAAAATAACCGTTCTCGAGACCCAGCAGCGCGTTCCCTACGGCATCGTGTCGAACCGGCACGGCCGTGGGTCGCTCGCCGGCGAATACCCGGTCGACGGCGAACGGGTGAGTGTCTTCGCGGGAGTCGAGGATGGCCGGGGCACCATGCCGCGCGTGCTCGGCGGGGAGCACAGCATCCGCTTCCCTCTTGCTCCGTTTCTCGGCATCATGGGTGTGGCCGTGGCGGGGGATGTGCGCCCGCATTCGGTTCCACCCGGGCCGCACGGCGGCAACATCGACATCAACCTGCTCACCGTGGGCAGCGCCCTCTATCTACCGGTGCAGGCAGACGGGGCGCTCGCCTACGTGGGAGACCCGCACTTCGCGCAGGGTGACGGCGAAGTGGCCCTCACCGCGATGGAGGCATCGTTGCGCGCGACCCTCCGCTTCGACGTGCTCACCCAACACGACGCGCTCGAGGCCTTCGGTGCTCTCGTCGGGCCGCTGGTTGAGACCGCCGACTACCTCGTGCCGACCGGCATGGACGAAGACCTGGACGAGGCGGTCAAGGCCTGCGTTCGCGCTGCGATCGCCCTGTTACGGGCCCGATTCTCACTCGACGCCGCACACGCGTATGCGTACCTCAGCGCGGCGACGGACTTCAACATTTCGCAGGTCGTGGATATCGTGAAAGGCGTTCACGCGAAGATTAGGGTGGCAGATTTTGACTGACAGTGTTGTAGAAGGCAGTGTTGTAGAAGGAGCTGCTCCAGAGGGTCTCCTCGATGCGTTCTGGGACTATGAGCGAGCACTCATGGCCAACGACCTCGAGGTGCTCGATCGTCTCTTCGCGCCCGGGGACGATGCCCTGCGCGGCGACGCCGGCGGTGTACTCGTCGGTCATGATGCGATCAGCGCATTCCGGCGGGGTCGCGGCGGAGCCCCGGGCCGCACCATCGGAGACATCCACGTGCGCGACCTCGGTAACGACCGGGCGCTGATCGTGGCGGTGACCCTTCCGGCCAGTGGCGGCCGGGGGCATCAGACCCAGCTCTGGCACCGCGGTTCCACCAATGACGGGGATGCCGACTGGCTGATCGAGGCCGCTCACCTGAGCGTTCCGGCGCCCGCGATCGCGGCATCCGTCTGGCGGGTCGTCGGCAGCCCGCTCGTCACCGGCTCCGGGGATGGGCCGCTTGTCGGCGAGACCGTGGCGGTGAAGGACCTCTTCGACGTGGCCGGGTTCGCGGTCGGGGCCGGCATACCCGCCTACCTCGCCGAATCACCGCGAACCGTTGCGCATGCCTCGGCGGTCACCGCGCTACTCGCCGCGGGGGCCACCGTGCAGGGCATCGCGCAGACCGATGAATTCGCCTACAGCGTCGCCGGCAAGAATTCGCATTACGGCACCCCTCCCAACGCCGCTGTCTCCGGCGCGATCCCCGGCGGCTCCTCGAGTGGGCCGGCCACCGCGGTCGCCTCCGGCCAGACCTCGATCGGACTCGGTACCGACACCGGAGGATCGATCCGCGTTCCCGCGTCGTACCAGGGCCTCTGGGGCCTTCGCACCACGCACGGTGCCGTTGCGCGCGACGGCCTGCTCGGGCTTGCGCCCTCCTTCGACACCGTCGGCTGGATGACGCGTGACGCGAAGACACTGCGGGCCGCCGCATCCGCCTCCCTGGCGACTGCGGGCCGAGAGGCCGTGACCGCCGGATTCGCGGTGGCTCCGGCACTCGTCGCGCTGGCAACGCCCGAGGTACAGGACGCCTTCGCCGCGGCCCTTGCCCGGCTCGCCGAAGCCGGACTCACCGACGATCTGGTCGAGGTGGCGCTGCCCGACATCGAGGACCTGCACGAGATCTTTCGCACGGTGCAGTCCGCGGAGGCGTGGGCCACCCACGGAGAGTGGATCACCGCGCATCCGGACGCTCTCGGTGAGGAGATCGCGGCGCGGTTCGCATTCGGCGCGACTGTCGACGCCGAGACCGAGTCCTTCGCGCACCAGGCCCTCGAGCTCGCCCGCGAGCGAATCGAGTCGATCGTCGGCGACCGCGTGTTGCTGCTGCCGTCCGCGTCATCCATCGCTCCGTCGACGATGGCGGATGCCGAGACGATCGAGCGGGTGCGCCAGAGCACGCTGCGCCTCAACTGCGTCGCCGGGATCGCGGGTCGGCCGGCCCTGAGCGTGCCAATTCTCACGGTCTACGGCGCTCCGGTCGGACTCTGCCTCGTCGGGCCGCCGAACACCGACGTCGCCCTGATCGCGCTGGGGGAGTCGCTGGCGTAGTCGGCCGGTGCCTCCGGGTGCCCATCCGTCGAAAACTGTTCTCAACGGGCGTCCAGGCGACCGTTTGTGACGACCAGGGTGGGGATTAGGTGCGCGGCGGCACCTCGACCGGCTGCAGGGTGGCGATCTTCGGCTCACGATTGTCGCCCGAGGAACGGCCCGTGAGGCGACGCCCGATCCACGGCAGCACGTACCGGCGCCAGTACGCAGCGGTGCGCTCATGCGCTTCCACCGGAATGCCGGGATGCGAGGCATCCGCGATCGGCACACCGAGCGCCGCAAGCACGTTGCTGGCGACCCGCGCGTGCCCGATCGGATTCAGGTGCAGCTTGTCGCGGGACCAGTAGGGCAATTGCCCGAGCTCGGCGTCGGCCCAGTTGTCGACGAAGGTCACGTGCTCCTTCGGGAGGCGTTGCCGAACGGATGCCGCAAGCTGGTCTCCTCTCGCCCTCACGAAGGATCCAAGGGGGATGTGCCGGGTCGGATCTGCGCCACTCACCAGGATCACGTGCACACCGCTCGCGACCGCCCGGTCCACCGCGGCCTCCAGCTGGTCGGCGATTGCCGTGATCGAGACCCGGGGGCGCAGGATGTCATTGCCGCCGCCGTTCATGCTCATCAGCGCCGGTGCGAGCGCGAGAGCGGCGTCGAGCTGCTCAGACACGATCGGGGCGAGCAGCCGACCCCGGATGGCGAGGTTCGCATAGCTGACGGGCGCGGTCGACGCCGCGGCGAGGCCGAGGGCCACGAGGTCGGCCCAGCCCCGCACTCGTCCGTCGGGCAGGTCGTCCCCGACGCCCTCGGTGAAACTGTCGCCGATGGCGACGTAGCTCGTCAGATTCATAATCACGTGCTCGAGTCCACCACAGTTCGCGAAACCTCAGTTGAAACATCCGTTCCGTAGGCTGGTGTTCTGGAACAGCTGATTCACGGAGTGAGGACACCATGCCGAGTTATCCAATCGATCCTCCGCAGCGGCTCCTCATGGGCCCCGGCCCGATCAACGCCGATCCGCGTGTGCTTCGCGCGATGTCCGCCCAGCTCATCGGACAGTACGACCCGGCGATGACGGCGTACATGACCGAGACCATGGAGCTCTACCGCGGCGTGTTCCGCACCGCGAACCAGGCGACGCTGTTGGTCGACGGCACCTCGCGGGCCGGAATCGAGGCGGCACTCGTCTCTCTCATCGAGCCGGGGGATCGCGTGCTCGTGCCGATCTTCGGCCGCTTCGGCCACCTGCTCCGCGAGATCGCGGAGCGGTGCGGAGCCGAAGTCCACGTGGTCGAGCGCGAGTGGGGCACCGTCTTCACCCCCGCCGAGATCGAAGCGGCGATCGTCAGCTCGAAGCCGAAGATCCTCGCCGTCGTTCACGGCGACACCTCCACCACCCTCGCCCAGCCCCTCGACGAGCTCGGACCGATCTGCGCAAAACACGGCGTACTGCTCTACACCGACACCACGGCATCCCTCGGCGGCAACGAGTTCGAGACCGACGCCTGGGGGGTGGATGTCGTGACAGCAGGCCTGCAAAAGTGCCTCGCCGGCCCGTCCGGCAGTGCCCCCATCACCCTCTCGGCGGCGGCGGTGGAGGTGATCAACCGACGCAAGAGCATCGAGGCGGGCATCCGCTCCGAGGGGGACGCGGTGCTCGCAAGCCCGATCCGCTCCAATTATTTCGACCTGGCCATGATCATGGACTACTGGGGCCCGAAGCGTCTCAACCACCACACCGAGGCCACGTCGATGCTCTATTGCGCGCGAGAGTGCGCGCGAATCCTACTGGAGGAGGGCATCCCGGAGGCGATCGAACGTCATCGGGTGCACGGCTCGGCGATGGTCGCGGGTCTTGTCGGCCTCGGGCTCGAGCTGTTCGGCGACCAGTCGGTGCGCATGAACAACGTCGTCGGGGTAGAGATCCCCTCCGGCATCGACGGTGACGGGGCGCGGGCGGCGATGCTCACCGACTACGGCATCGAGATCGGCACCTCTTTCGGTCCCCTGCACGGCCGGGTTTGGCGCATCGGCACCATGGGCTACAACGCCCGGCGCGACACGGTGCTCACCACGCTTGCGGCACTGGAGCAGGTGCTGCGCCGAGGTGGTGTGGCGGTCACCGCCGGCAGCGGGGTCGGCGCTGCTTTCGACTCGTATTCCGCATGAAACGCCTGCGTCGGGAATTCGGCTCTGTCATGAATACGGTTCCGTCATGAGCTCCGCAGAAGCGGCCCTTGTCCTCGCGCGGTGCGACGACCTGGCCGGGCTGTCGAGTCATCCGGACCGGCTGGAGCGGGTGCATCTCTCACCGGAACATCGCGCCGCCAACGACCTCGTCTCCCAGTGGATGGCCGAAGCCGGCCTCTCGACCTGGCAGGATGCCGCAGGCAACCAGTGCGGTCGGCTGGAGGGATCCACGCCCGGGTTGCCCGCGCTGCTCCTCGGGTCGCACATCGACACGGTGCCGGATGCCGGCCGCTATGACGGAATGCTCGGTGTGCTGCTCGCGATTGCCGTCGTCGACCGCGTGCGTCTCTCGGGCATCGCGCTGCCGTTCGCGCTCGAGGTGGTCGCCTTCAGTGACGAGGAAGGCACCCGGTTCGGCACCGCCCTGCTGGGTAGCCGCGCGCTCGCCGGCACCTGGAACGAGCAATGGTGGCAGCTCACTGACAAGGATGGCATCAACCTGGCCGAGGCCTTCCAGGACTTCGGTCTCGACCCCGCGCGCCTGCCGGGAGCCTTTCGTCAGCCCGAATCGCTCGTCGGCTACCTCGAGGCGCACATCGAGCAGGGCCCGCAGCTCGAGGATGCCGATCGTCGCCTCGCCGCCGTCACCTCGATCGCCGGCGCTCGCCGCTTCTTGCTCACGGTCACCGGCACCGCCGGCCACGCCGGGGGCACGCCGTTTGATCGCCGGCGGGATGCCCTGGTGGGCGCGAGTGAACTCGTCGTGGCCATCGAGCGGCTTTCGAAGGAGACCGGCACGATCGGCACCGTCGGGCGCCTGCAGGTATTCCCGGGCGGGGTGAACGTGATTCCCGGGCGAGTGGAGCTGAGCCTCGACCTGCGCGCGGAATTCGATGCCGATCGGGACGCGTGCCTTGCCCGCATCCGTGCCGCCGCCGACGAGATCTGTGCTCGCCGCCGCCTCAGCTTCGCCGCGACCGAAACCTACCGGGCGGACGCCGTGATCTGCGATCCCGCGCTTCAGGCGGCGGTTACTGCGGGCATCCGCTCCACCGGGGATGCCGAGCCGATGGCGTTCTGGAGTCGTGCCGGCCACGACGGGGTCGCCGTCGCGGCGCTCACCCGGTTCGCGATGCTGTTCCTGCGCTGCCGTGGCGGGGTGAGTCATCATCCTGACGAGCACGTGGCGGCAGAGGATGTCGCTGCCGCACTCGATGCCTACGAAGCGGCTGTCCTCCATTTGGTATCAGGTCACTGACATGTTCACTCTTACCGAGTGAATCGACGACACCTGGGCAGACTTGTCACCGCAGGAGCAGCGCGCGGCCGAGTTCATGAGCGGGCACCTCTCCGACCTCGCGGTGTACAACGCCACCGAGGTCGCGAGCCTCAGCGAGGTCTCGAAGGCCCTGGTCAGCCGGCTCTGCCGGCGTCTCGGATTCGACGGTGCCGATGACCTGCGGGATCACGTGCGGGCCGCCCGCCGAGCGGGCTCCCCGGTCGCGGCCTCGTCCAGTGTCTCGCAGCACCTCGAGTGGGAGATCGCCAACCTCTGAGTGGCGCTGTCCGGCCCCGATCTCGCAGCGCCGGCGGCGCTCGTCGCAAATGCCCGCCGGGTGACGGTCATCGGCTTCCGCAACGGCTATCCGGTGGCGCTGCAGCTTTGCCAACAACTCGCCAGTGTCGGGATCGGGTGGAACTCGCGCCCCTGCCCGGGCAGACACTCGGGGAGGAGCTGGCCGCCCTTGCGACCGAGGACGCCGTGGTACTCGTGGGATTCCGCCGTCGTCCGGCGAGCTTCGGTGCCCTGGATGACACGCTCGCGGCCGCTCCCGCGAGCGTGCTCCTGCTGACGGATGCCGGTGGGCGCCGCCACCGGCACCGCGTCGATGCCCTCATCGAGTGCCCGGTCGACAGCGTCGGCGGCTTCGACAGCTACGCGGCGGTGTCGAGCATCGTGAGCCTGCTCGCCCCCGGGAAACTCGCGGTGGTGTCGGCGGAGGGCGTAGTGCGCATCGCGACCATCGGTCGCGACTATGACGCTCTCGGCGTGCTGGAGGGCGCGTGACCTCGGCCACAGCGGTTCCGACCGCGCCCGAGATCTAGTTGTATTGCCCAGGGACGCTGGCTAGAGCCGGTCGACGTCATGGCCGTCGAACAGGTCGCCGCACTCCACCTCGATCGCGCCATGGGCCACGAGGTAGTCGCGAGCGCCGCGGTCGCCGACGAGGGTCGCGGCGACTCCGGCCCAGTGTGCGCGCCCGACCAGCACCGGGTGCCCCGGCCAGCCGTCGAATACCGCCTGCCTCAGCGTGTGCCGGGTGACCGGCTCGGCGAGCATCCGGCTCGCCACCGCGATCGGAAGATCCGGCAGGTCGACAAGAGTGATGAGGGCTGCGTCCCCATCCGCCACCGCGAGAGCCGCCCGCAGGGACTCACCCATGCCGTCGGCCCAGTTCTCCACGACGAGGATCTCGTTGCCTACGGGCACGAGGGCGGTCGCCTGCTCGGCTGCTGCTCCGAGCACCACGAGCACCCGAGCGCAGTCTGAGGCGTGCAACAGGCGAGCGGCTCGGGCGACCCAGGGCTCACCATCCGCGGTTCTCATGAGCGCCTTAGGCCGTCCGAGGCGCGAGCCCGCACCCGCCGCGAGCACGATTCCGGTCAGCGTGGTCATGGGTAATGTTAGGCAGATGATCGAGCTGCCTCTCACCGAACTCCGCGCCGGACTGATGGCAAGCCTCGCGGTTCCCCGCTGGGTCGACGACGTGGTGCGGGTCGCCCCCTTCGAGTCGGTCGCCCGGCTGCTGGAGGTGGCGAGTGAGGCAGCCAGCCCGCTCAGCGTGAGCGAGATCGACGAGGCGATCGCGCATCATCCGCGTATCGGCGAGACGCCGGTGGGGGATGGCGCGGCCCAGGCCTTCAGCCGCGAGGAGCAGGCCGGCCTCGGCTCGGATGAGGATGACCTCGCTGCTGCGATCGCTACCGGCAATGTCGCGTACGAACAGCGTTTCGGGCGCGTGTTCATCATCCGCGCGGCCGGGCGTTCGCGGGCGGAGATTCTTGCCGAACTCGAGCGGCGCCTGCAGTTGCCGAACAGTTCGGAACTCGAGATCGTCGGCGAGCAGTTGCGCGACATCGCGCTGTTGCGCATCGAGAAGCTGTGGGCCGCTCCTGCCGAGGAGCACCTCTCATGAGCCACGTCACCACCCATGTTCTCGATACAGCGATGGGGCGACCCGCGGGCGGCGTGCCGATTACGCTGCTCGCCGCTGACGGGTCCGAGATTGCGTCGGGATCCACCGACGCCGGCGGCCGCATCGCATCCCTCGGACCGGAGGCCCTCCCGCCGGGTTCGTACCGGCTGGTGTTCGACACCGGAGCCTGGTTCGGCGACGCCCCGCACTTTTTTCCCCGGGTAACGATCGACTTCGTGCTCTCGGACGCCTCTTCGCACTATCACGTGCCCCTGCTGCTGAGCCCGTTCGCGTACTCGACCTATCGCGGTAGTTGAGCCTTCGTTCCGTTTGCACCGGCTGCAATCCGGGGCCGAGCGGCGGCGTGCCCGTGCGTCGTGGGGGCTCCCCGCCAGCCCGCCGACGGGTTGCAGGAGTTATGCACGGTGAGGCAGTCCAGACAGAGCTGCGGGTTCCGGTTGCCGGCTGGCCTCTGCCGGCACCTGTTGGTGAACTGCGCTGCCATTCGTCAGCCATGCGGTCCAACGTTTGACCGCATGGCTGACGAATGACAGCACAGTCGAACCGCAGTGCCACGATCGGGCCCAGAGTCGACGTAGCTGCGCGCAGTCGCGCTGGAGTGCCGCGTCTCCCTCCCAGGGGGCCGCCCTTCCTCGGCGCAC
>JBBRDX010000020.1:0-25487 GCA_038203515.1 Actinomycetales bacterium
GGAAGACGTGATTGCACTGCGCGGCAGCGTGCAGGAAGAGCACACGCTCGCCCGGCGCGGCTCCGAGCGACTGTGGAGCCTGCTCCAGTCCGAAGAGTGGGTTCCCGCCCTCGGTGCCCTCACCGGAAACCAGGCCGTGCAACAGGTACGCGCCGGGCTCAAGGCGATCTACCTGAGCGGGTGGCAGGTCGCGGCCGACGCAAATCTCTCGGGACAGACCTACCCGGACCAGAGTCTCTACCCTGCGAACTCGGTGCCGAGCGTCGTGCGACGAATCAACAATGCACTGCTGCGAGCCGACCAGATCGAGACCTCCGAGGGCAACCGCTCGACCGACTGGCTCGCTCCGATCGTCGCGGATGCCGAAGCGGGCTTCGGCGGTCCGCTCAATGCCTACGAACTGATGACTTCGATGATCGCCGCCGGAGCCGCGGGCGTGCACTGGGAAGACCAGCTCGCCAGCGAGAAGAAGTGTGGGCACATGGGAGGCAAGGTGCTGATCCCCACCGGCCAGCACATCCGCACTCTCAACGCGGCCCGCCTCGCCGCCGACGTCGCTGGCGTGCCGACGATCGTGATCGCCCGCACCGACTCACTCGCCGCCAACCTCGTGACCAGCGACGTGGATGAGCGCGACCGTCCCTTCCTCGACGGCACGCGAACCGCGGAGGGCTTCTATGGCACCCGTCCCGGCATCGAGACCGTCCTCTCCCGCGGCCACGCCTACGCGCCCTACGCCGACCTGCTCTGGGTCGAATCGTCGGAGCCGGACCTGGCCCTGGCCCGCACCTTCGCGGAGAGCATCCACAAGGCATTCCCCGGCAAGAAGCTGGCCTACAACTGCTCGCCCTCGTTCAATTGGAAGAGCCACCTCGATGATGCCCAGATCGCGACTTTCCAGCGCGAGCTCGCGGCAATGGGGTACGCGTTCCAGTTCATCACCCTCGCCGGGTTCCACGCTCTCAACCACTCGATGTACACGCTCGCCCGCGATTACAGCCAGCGGCACATGAGCGCTTATGTCGACCTGCAGGAGGCCGAGTTCGCCTCGGAGGTTGACGGCTACACAGCGACGAAACACCAGCGGGAGGTTGGCACCGGCTACTTCGACAAGATCTCGACAGTGCTCAACCCCGAGAGCGCGACTCTCGCGCTCGTCGGCTCGACCGAATCCGAACAGTTCCACTAAACCCACCGACCAATCAAGAACGGCGAATCCCATGACCAGCCACAACCGCATGACCGTGCTCGGCACCCCCGAACCCGGCTTCGACACCATCCTCAGCCCCGAAGCGCTCACCTTCGTGACTCGCCTGCACGACCAGTTCGCGGGCCGCCGGCAGGAACGCCTCACCGCACGAATGGTGCAGCGCAAGAACATCGAGAACGGCCGCAACCTCGGCTTCCTGTCCGAGACTGCCGCGGTACGGGCGGACTCTGGATGGCACGTAGCCGGTGCCGGACCCGGGCTCGAAGACCGTCGGGTGGAGATCACCGGGCCCACGGATCGCAAGATGACGGTCAACGCGCTGAACTCCGGCGCGAGGGTCTGGCTCGCCGACCTCGAAGATGCCACCAGCCCCACCTGGACGAACATCATCGGCGGTCAGCTGTCGCTCTACGACGCCATCCGGCACCAGATCGATTTCACAAGCGAGGAAGGCAAGCAATATACCGTCGGTCCATTCCCAGCAGGTCAGGGCACCCCCACGATCGTGATGCGACCCCGCGGCTGGCACCTCGTAGAGAAGCACCTGCGGTACACCGACCGTGCCGGCCTCAGCAAGGCGGCATCCGCATCCCTCGTGGACTTCGGACTGTACCTGTTCCACAATGCCGCGGAGCTCATCGCCGACGGCCGCGGACCGTACTTCTACCTGCCGAAGATCGAGAATCACCTCGAGGCCCGGTTATGGGATGACATCTTCACCTTCTCGGAAAACGCGCTGGGGCTCGAGCACGGGACCATCCGCGCAACGGTGCTGATCGAGACGATCACGGCCGCGTTCGAGATGGAGGAGATCCTCTACGAGCTGAAGGACCACTGCGCCGGGCTCAATGCCGGTCGCTGGGACTACATCTTCAGCCTGATCAAGAACTTCCGCGGCCGCGGCCGCCAGTTCGTGCTTCCGGATCGGGATCGCATCACCATGACGTCTCCGATGATGCGCAACTACACCGAACTTCTCGTCGCTACCTGTCATCGCCGGGGAGCACACGCCATCGGAGGCATGAGTGCGTTCATCCCGAACCGTCGCGACCCGCAAGTCACCGCCCAGGCGATCAGCAAGGTGCACGACGACAAGCGGCGAGAGGCCACCGACGGCTTCGACGGCACCTGGGTTGCGCACCCGGACCTGGTCGCCACCGCGCGCGAGGAGTTCGACGCGGTGCTCCGCGACCGGCCCAACCAGGTCGATCGCCAGCGACCGGAGGTGGATGTCTCGGCAGCCGACCTTCTCGATGTGCGGTCCTTCGACCAGACCGTGACCACTGACGGGGTGCGCCGCAACGTGTCAGTGGCGCTGCGGTACATCGAGAGTTGGCTTCGTGGGGTGGGGGCCGCAGCGATCGACAACCTGATGGAGGATGCCGCGACCGCCGAGATCTCTCGGTCGCAACTGTGGCAGTGGATCGCCCAGCGCGTCGTCACCGAACAGGGCGATCTCGTGACGCGCGACCTCGTGGAGAGGATGCTGCAGCAGGAGCTCGAACGCAGCGAACGGTTGACCGAGGATCGTTTCGACGATGCCGCGGCGATCGTGCGCCTCGTGACGCTGCAGGACGAGTTCCCGACCTTCCTCACCATCCCGGCCTACACCCACTACCTCGTTGACACGGTGCCGGAGCGGGAGACGGTCGCCGCCTGAGAGTCGGTCGAAGGATGGTCGGCATCAGGTTCCGTGTTGCCGGGTGACACCAGCCGCTCGACCTGTGCCCCCGTTAGTGACACTCGCGCCCGAAATTCCGGGCGCGAGTGTCACTCGTCGGCGCGGAGGGTGCGGCAGCAGTGCGGGTAGACTACATACCGCCCGGTCGGTTTTCCGATTGGGGTCGGTACTAGAGAAGGCACTAATGGAGATCGTCGGCGCCGTACTCGAGCACAGCGGGGCGGAGCCACCATTCGCGGCATCCGCTCCCCTGTCGATCTGCCGACTGGAACTGGATGCTCCGGGCCCGGGCGAACTCCTCGTGCGCATCGAGGTGGCTGGGGTCTGCCATTCCGACCTGTCCGTCGTCGATGGCAATCGGGTACGCCCCACTCCCATGCTTCTCGGCCACGAAGCCGCCGGCATCGTGGAGACCCTCGGAGACGACGCCCTCGTGGACGACGCCCTCGTGGACGACGCCCTCGGAGACCGGATCAGCGAGCTGGCTGTCGGCGACCGAGTGGCGATGACGTTCCTTCCCCGCTGCGGCGCGTGCGCGGGATGCGCCACCGGCGGTCGCCTGCCCTGCGAGGTTGGGAGCGCGGCCAACAACGCCGGCACTCTGCTCGGCGGCGGGATACGACTACACCGGGATGGGCATGCGGTCTCCCACCATCTGGGGGTCTCCGCGTTCGCGACCCACGCGGTCGTCAACCGCGCCTCGGTGGTGCGCGTGGACCCGGATATCCCGGCGGAAATCGCGGCATTGCTCGGCTGCGCAGTGCTCACCGGGGGCGGTGCGGTGCTCAACTCCGCGAAGCCCGAACCCGGCGAGACGGTGATGGTCGTCGGACTCGGCGGTGTCGGCATGGCCGCCGTGCTCGTGGCACTCTCGCTCGGGCACCATGTGATCGGCGTCGATGGTGTCGAGCAGAAGCTTGCGACAGCTCGTGACCTCGGCGTGACCGAGACCTACACGCCCCAGCAGTTGCTCAACGCGGGAGTTCGAGCACCCGTGGTGATCGAGGCCGCGGGCAATGCCCGAGCCTTCGAAACCGCCCTCGCGGCGACCGCTGTCGGTGGTCGCACCGTGACCGTCGGCCTCCCGGCGCCGGACGCTCGCGCAACGATCTCCCCGCTCCTTCTCACCGCCGAGGCGCGAACCATCATCGGGAGCTACCTCGGCTCAGCGCTGCCCTCACGCGATATCCCGCTGTTCGCCCAGCTCTGGCGCGAGGGGAAGTTGCCCGTGGAGAAGCTCATCTCCGGTCGCATCCGCCTCGACCAGTTGAATGAGGCGATGGATGCTCTCGCCGAGGGTCGCGCGCTGCGGCAACTCATCGTGTTCGAGCCAGAAGCCGACAAGAAGTCACAGGACCGCGAGCCAGACGACAACCAGAAGGAGAACGGATGACCGAGCAACGCACCGCCATCGTCACGGGAGGCGCCCGCGGAATCGGGGCCGCCATTTCGAAGCGTCTCGCGTCGGACGGCTACGCCGTGGCCGTGATCGATCTCCGTGAGGAGGACACGGCGACCACCGTCGACGCGATCGTGGCGGCCGGCGGGCGCGCCATCGGCATTGGAGCGGATGTCGCTGACGCGGCCGCCGTCGCGAGTGCCGTTGCTCGCACCGCTGCCGAACTCGGGGCTCCCACCATCCTCGTCAACAACGCGGGCATCCTGCGCGACAACATGCTCTTCAAGATGACCGAGGGCGATTGGGATGCCGTGATGGGCGTGCACCTGCGCGGAGCGTTCCTGATGAGCCGGGAAGTGCAGAAGCACCAGGTCGAGGCGAAGTGGGGCCGAGTGGTCAACCTGTCAAGCACCTCCGCCCTCGGCAACCGTGGACAGGCCAACTACTCCGCCGCGAAGGCCGGCCTGCAGGGCTTCACGAAGACCCTTGCGATCGAACTCGGCCCGTTCGGGGTGACCGCCAACGCCATCGCACCGGGCTTCATCGCCACCGACATGCTGCGCGCGACCGCTGAGCGTATGGGTATCACATTCGACCAGTTTCTCGAGGGTGCCGCGAAGGAGATCCCGGTGCGCCGGGTCGGCCAGCCGGAGGATGTCGCCGCCATGGCATCGTTCTTCTGCTCGGAAGAAGCCGGATTCGTCTCCGGGCAGGTCGTCTACCTCTCCGGTGGGCCGAAGGCCTGAAACCATGACAACTTTCGCGAACCCTGCCGCGCTCCTCGACGCCGTGGGAGCAGACCTCGGCACCACCGAGTGGCTCGAGATCGACCAACACCGCATCGACAGCTTTGCGCGTGCGACGGGTGACGAGCAGTGGATCCATGTCGATCCCGCGCGCGCAGCCGTCGGGCCATTCGGCGGCACGATCGCCCACGGGTATCTCACCCTGTCACTTCTCGCCCCCTTCATCGCGCAGCTGCTCGAGGTGAACGACGTGACAATGGCGATCAACTACGGTCTCGACCGTGTGCGGTTCCTGCAGCCGGTGCGCAGCGGATCGCGGCTGCGGGCATCCGCATCGGTCACGAGCGCCGAGGCGGTCGGCCTCGGAGTGCGTGTGGGTGTGAAGATAACGGTAGCGATCGACGGCGAATCGAAGCCTGCGCTCATTGCGGATGCCATCGTGCTGTTCGTCGGGACCACCCCGTTACCGGAAGACCCGACAGAGGAGTCCGCATGACCGAGGAAAAGGCCCTGACCGAGAAGTCCCTCATTGAGTTGTGGATGAAGGCGCGAATGCATCTCATCGTCTCGCAGTTCGCTCCGACCTTCCTGCTGATCGTGACGATCGGCCTGCTCGGCGCGGGTCTCACGACCGCGCCGGCGAGCGTGCGAATCGCGGCCGCCGGCATCCTTCTCGCCTCGGGCGTTCTCGGCGCGCTCGCCCAGATCTCCGTGACGGGCGAGGCCATTGCGGTGATCGACGATCTCGACGCGATCGTCGCACCCTCGGCGCTATCGACCCGCATCATCGCCTCCCGTCGTTGGATCGTCGTGCCGCGGTTCGTGACGCCCGCGATCTTCGTGCTGGTGTACATCGCGCTGCTCGTGGCCCTCGGCCTCAGCGTCGGCTAACCAGTGAACACTGGAGAAGGCCCAATGGCACGGGATGTCACGCCGGCGGGCTATGGCTACAGCCGCGTTTTCGGCACGCGCTGGAACGACAATGACGTCTACGGCCACCTCAACAACACCACCCACTATGCCGCGATGGACACCACCATCACGAGCTGGCTGATCGGCGTCGCCGGTCTCCGCACCGACGCGGATGAAGCGATGGCCGTCGTGGTCTCCTCGTCATGCACCTATCTTGCTTCGGTCTCGTTTCCCGAGTCGTTGCTGGTCGGCCTTCGCGCGGGACGCATCGGAACAACGAGTGTCACGTGGGAGCTTGGGCTGCACGCCGAGTCCACCGGTGCCCTGGTCGCGACCGGGCGGTTCGTGCACGTCTTCGTGGACGCTGTGAACCAGCGGCCGGTGCCGATCCCGCGGGATGTACGTGACGGCATCGAGTCCCAACTGGTGGTGGCTCCATGAGCCGCGAACCGCGCGGGCTCTCCACTTCAGCGCTCGAGGGGTGGCTGCGAGCGGAGCATCCGCAGCTCGTCGGCGAGTCGAGGCTCGACGCGACGCTGATTACCGGGGGACGCAGCAACCTGACATACCGCGTGCTCGGTGGACCGGCACCCCTGGTACTGCGCCGGCCGCCGCTCGGGCATGTGTTGGCGAGTGCACACGACATGGCCCGGGAATTCCGGGTGATCTCGGCCCTCGGCGGCAGCACGGTGCCGGTGCCCGAGGCCCTGCTCTACCGGGATGACACCGATGGCACCGCCGGCGTGGGTACGCCCTTCTACCTGATGGGCTTCGTCGACGGCCAGGTGCTCTCCTCCCCTGCCGCGAACACTCCCTTTAGCCCAGCCCAACTGAGAACGCTGAGCCTCGACCTCGTCGCAACCCTTGCCGAGTTGCACTCCCTCGACCCCGCCGCTGTCGGGCTCGAGGACTTCGGCCGGGCATCCGGTTACCTCGAGCGGCAGGTGCGCCGATGGGGAGAGCAATACGACAAATCCCGCAATCGCGAACTGCCGGAGCTCGATACGTTGCAGGCTGCCCTGCGCGAGCGTGTGCCATCCACCGTCAGTTCCTCACTCGTGCACGGGGACTTCCGCCTCGATAACGCGATCGTGCGAGTGGGTGCCGACGGCCGACCGCGGGTCGCCGCGATCCTCGACTGGGAGATGGCGACTATCGGCGACTCTTTCACTGATCTCGGCCTGCTCGGCCTCTACTGGGACATCAGCAGCATCAGTGAACAGGCGGCGGCGGTCGCCGCAAGCGCTGTCGACCCGGCGGCCGGATACCCAACTTTTGCGGAGCTGCTTGACGCCTACGCCGACGCCCGTAGAGCTCCGGTGCCCGAGCTCTCCTGGTACCTCGCTTTCGCCGCCTACAAGCTGGCGATCATCCTCGAGGGCATCCACATGCGCTTCCAGGCCGGCGAGACCGTTGGTCCCGGCTTCGACCCGATCGGTGGGCTCGTCACGCCCCTCGCCCAGGCGGGGCTTCGCTCCCTGACCGAAAGGACCCCCTGATGGACTTCGCCCCGGATGCAACCACCGTCGACCTCGTGGCTCGCATGAACGCCTTCCTCACCGAGTGCGTGTACCCCGCCGAGGCCGTACTCGACGCCCAAGTCGCAGGGACGCCGGATGACTGGAGCCTGCGCCCGATCGTGCGGGAGCTGCAGGTCGAGGCTCGGTCGCGCGGCCTCTGGAACCTGTTCCTGCCCACCGAGGGCCTCACCAACCTGCAGTACGCGGCGGTGGCGGAGCTCACCGGGCGCAGCCCGAAGCTTGCGCCGGTCGCCCTAAACTGCGCCGCTCCCGACACCGGAAACATGGAGGTGCTGGCCGAATTCGGCACCGTGGCCCAAAAGGAACGCTGGCTGGTACCCCTGCTTGAGGGACGCATCCGCTCGTCCTTCTGTATGACCGAGCCGGAGGTGGCCTCCTCCGATGCCATGAACATCGCCACCAGCATCCGCCGTGACGGGCACGACTATGTGATCGACGGTCGCAAATGGTGGTCGACCGGCGCCATGAATCCCGAGGCCGAGATCTTCATCGTGATGGGCCGCACCGCAACGCCGGAATCGGATGCCCCGCGTCATCGCCAACAGAGCATGATCCTGGTGCCCCGCGATACGCCGGGTGTCACGATCGTGCGGCCGCTCACCGTGTTCGGTTATGACGACCGGGACCACGGCGGGCACGCCGAGGTGCTCTTCGACGGGGTGCGGGTGCCCGCGACCAACCTCATCTCCGGGGAGGGCGACGGATTCACGATCGCCCAGGCGCGACTCGGCCCGGGCCGCATCCATCACTGCATGAGACTGCTCGGCATGGCCGAGCGCACCATGGATCTCATGCGCGCGCGCGCGAAGAGCCGCGTCGCCTTCGGAAGGCCCCTGGCCGACCAGGGTGTAGTGCGCGAATGGCTGGCGGAGAGTCGCATCTCCATCGAATCGCTGAGGCTGCTGGTGCTGAAGACCGCCTGGCTCATGGACACGGTGGGCAATGCCGGCGCGATGACCGAGATCCAGGCGATCAAGATCGCCGTTCCGCGGGCGGTGCAGCAGATCCTCGACCGCGCCATCCAGCTGCACGGAGGCGGCGGGCTCACCGCAGACGATCCGATCGCCGAGATGTTCGCCGGAGCTCGCGCCCTTCGACTCGCCGACGGACCGGATGAGGTGCATCTGTCATCCCTCGGCAAGGCCGAACTACGCCGCTGACGTCGTGTCGCTGACCGTTACCGCAGCACAGAACTCAGCAGCAGGCTCGTCTCGCTGTTCACGACGCCCTCGATCGCACGGATCTCCCCCAGCGTGCGGTCGAAGTCGGAGAGGGTCTCGGTGCGCAGCTCGGCCACGAGGTCCCAGCCTCCGTTCGTGGTGTGTAGCGCGCTGATCTCAGGCATCCCGCGCAACTGCCGGATCACATGATTGGTGGTGCGCCCCTCGACCTCGATGAAGGCGATGGCGTGGATGGTGAGCGGGTCGAGCTCGTCGCGCACCCGCACGGTGAATCCGACGACGGTTCCGGATGACACGAGCCGCTCGAGTCGGCTGCTGATCGTGGCTCGGGCCACTCCCAGCGTGCGCGCGAGGAACGCGACGGACGCCCGGCCGTCTTCGCGAAGGGCGGAGAGCAGGCTGCGGTCGAGGTCATCCAGTGCGGGCATGATCATAATGTACTATTAATATTAGCAAACTGCACCATTTGTCATCAGAATGTAATCTTTCTGTCCATTCTTTTTGCATATCGCCGAGACCTAGGCTTGTGTCCTATCGAATTGGAGACGCCCGTGACGCGTTTTGTGGATGTTCGCAACATGGTGCGCTGGGCCACCACGACAGGGCCCGAGGCCATCATCAGCGGCATGATCGGTTATCTGCGGGACGACTTCCGTCGCTGGGAGAGCTTCGACAAGACGGCGCGCGTTGCCAGCCACACCCCCCTCGGCGTCATCGAACTCATGCCGACGAGCGACCTCGAGACCTACGCCTTCAAGTACGTCAACGGTCATCCGTCCAATCCTGCCCGCGGATTCCAGACCGTGACCGCCTTCGGCGTGCTCGCCGATGTGCACAACGGCTACCCCACGCTGCTCGCCGAGATGACCCTGCTCACCGCTTTGCGCACCGCCGCCACATCCACAATGGTGGCCAAAGAGCTCGCCCGCCCGGACTCCACCACGATGGCGATGATCGGAGCCGGAAGCCAGGCCGAATTCCAGGCCCTCGGATTCCGCACTGCACTCGGTATCGACCGCCTGCGCGTGTGGGACACCGACCCGGACGCCCTGGAGAAGTTCCTGCGTAACCTCGCACCGCTCGGATTTGACATCACCGTCGCCACGAGCGCAGCGGATGCCGTGGCGGGCGCCGACATCATCACCACCTGCACCGCAGACAAGGCCCTCGCGACCGTGCTGACGAGCGACCTCGTCGTGCCGGGCGTGCACATCAACGCAATCGGCGGTGATTGCCCCGGCAAGACCGAGCTCGAGGCCGCGATCCTCGATCGGGCATCGGTCTTCGTGGAATACCCGCCGCAGACCCGTGTTGAGGGTGAGATCCAGCAGATGGCGTCCGACTTTCCCGTCACCGAACTCTGGAAGGTCATCGTCGGCACCGAGCCCGGTCGTACTTCGGCGGATCAGATCACCCTGTTCGATTCCGTCGGGTTCGCAATCGAGGACTTCTCCGCACTGCGGTATCTGCGCGACTCCGTCGCCGCCACCGACTTCTTCGACGAGATCGACCTCGTGGCGGCTCCTGAGAACCCGAAGGACCTCTTCGGCATGATCGGCGCGCTCTCCCCCGTCGGCGGCTGAGTCCGGTGTCGATCCAGGCACCCTCGGCGGTCGTACTCGTGCGTCCGCACCACTTCCGACCCAATCCACTCACGGCCGACGACAACGTCTTCCAGGTCACGGGAGCCAGAACTGAGTCCTCCCCCCTCGCAACCGCCGCGTACGCCGAAGTGACGCGGGCGGCCTCGGCTCTCGAGGGCGCCGGCATCCGCGTGCACCTGTTCGACGACGAAAGCCCGGATCGACCCGACAGCGTGTTCCCCAACAACTGGATGTCCACCCACCCGGGCGGTCATGTCGCGATCTACCCGATGTACGCGTCGAACCGGCGGGGCGAGCGGCGGTCGGACGTGATCGACATGCTGAAGAACCAGTACCGGGTGCAGGATGTGATCGACTATTCCGGGCTCGAGCTGGACGACGTGTTTCTCGAAGGAACCGGCGCGATCGTGCTCGACCACGTATCGCGGATCGCCTACGTCGCTCGCTCGCACCGGGCCGACCCGATCGCCCTCGAGCGGTTCTGCACGAACTTCGGCTATGAGCCGATGGTGTTCGACGCGGTCGACCCGTCCGGCGTGCCGATCTATCACACGAACGTGATGATGGGGATCGCCACCGACTTCGCGCTGGTGGGTTGTGATCTCATCCAGTCTCCCGCGCGTCGCGACCAGGTGGTTGACCGGCTCACCGCGCACGGACGCACCGTCATCGATCTCGATTTCGGGCAGGTGTGCGACTTCGCCGGCAACGCGATCGAACTGCACGCTCCCGGCGGCCGCATCCTCGCCCTGTCCCGGCGCGCGGCCGACACCCTCCGGCCCGACCAGCTCGCGGTGATCGAGCGGTCATGCACGCTCCTGCCACTCGACATCCCGACCATCGAGCTCGCCGGCGGATCGGTGCGCTGCATGATCGCGGGCATCCACCTCGACCCGCGACCCGTGGTCGTCGCTGCGTAGCGAGAGCCTGTCTGAGTTCAGCGCCTGTCTGAGTTCAGAGCCGACCCGAACCTGCGCTGAGTGGTCGCAGCACCGTCGCTATCAGGACGGCGATGAGTGTTGCTGCGGCGGCGGCCACCAATTGCTGCGACGTCACCGGTGCCAGACGCAACACCTCGCCCACCGGAGTGGCGGCTACGACGAGCCCGCAGGCAATGGAAAGTCCAACCCAGGCGGGGAAGGCCGGATTGGCTACCCAGGACAGGCCGGGCCGGGCGCGCACGGCCCAGGCAATGAGCGCGTGGCTTGCCAGCCAGGCGAGGATCGCGCCGGCACGGGCCTGGCCTTCGCTCGCGCCGGTGAACAAGACGAAGAGGTAGGTGGGGATCACGGCCACTACCAGGGTGAGGGCGACGGTGAACAGGGCGACGAGGAATGTGGCGTCGATGAACCGGCCGGCCGGCCGCGGTGGCTGGCGCATAGCTCCGGGTGCGACAGGTTCGGAGACGAAGGCGATGGAGGCGCCGATGTCCATGAACAGTTCAAGCAAGACGATGTGGACGGGGGCGAACGGGACCGGGTGGCCGGCCAGGAGCGCCACCGTCATGACCGTGACGAAGCCAAGTTTCGCGCCAAGGTAGAACGCGACGGCCCGGCGCAGTTGGGATGCGATCGAACGTCCCTTCTCTACCGCCCTGACGATAGTCGGGTAGGAGTCGTCAGTGAGCACCAGGCCGGCGGCCTGCCGGGCCAGGTCGGTGCCCCGCTTCCCCATGGCGATCCCGACGTTGGCGGCGGCAAGGGCGGGGGCGTCGTTCACCCCATCACCGGTGACCGCGACCCGGTGGCCTGCCGCTTGAAGCAGGCGCACCAGACGAAGTTTGTCGAAGGGTGTTGCCCGGCCCACCACCGTCCCATTCGTGAGTTTTTTGGTGAGAGTGGCATCATCGCAGGCCGCCAGCTCGGCGCCCCCACGGAGGGTGGGCCCGTTGGGGAGCCCGGCCGCGTCGGCGACGGCGCGGCCGGTGGCCGGATGGTCACCGGTGATCATCAGGGTTGCAACCCCCGCCTGCCGCAGTTCGGCAACCGCTTCGAAAACGCCTTCGCGCAGGGGGTCGTCGAAGATGACAATCCCGTCGATGCGGAGGTTCTGCTCCAGCTCCGCCGCCTGCGGCAGTTGATCGGGTTGGGACCGCAGGGCCTCCACTTCGCTCTGGGTCAGCGGGCGGGAAGCGAACGCGATCACTCGTCGGCCGTGAGCTGCCGCGGCCGCGCTCACCTGCTCCCAGTCACCGTGCCGGTCGGGTCCGGTGGCGGCCAGGATCGTTTCCGGCGCGCCGCCGACGGCAAGCCACGCGCCGGTGTGATCCTGCCAGGCTCGGGAGACGCGTTTCCGGTCCGGGTCGAACGGCCACACTCCGAGCGGCTCGGCGGCACCAAGCTGGTTCATCGAGTGCGGCGGCAGTTCGGCGGCGGCAGTGGCGGCGATGACCCGGTCCATCGGCTCGGTGCTGTCGGTGCGCGGCCCACCCTGGGCGGCGAGGGCGACGATGAGAACCCGTTCCCGATCTCCGCGGAGGTCGGTGAGGACCATCCGGTTCTCGGTCAACGTGCCCGTCTTATCGGTCAGGAGGTGGGTGATCGTGCCGAGGGCTTCCCCCGCGGACAGGCGACGCAGTAGCGCACCTTTCCTGGCCAGTTGCAGGCCGCCCACAGCCAGCAGCACGGTCACCAGGATCGGGAGCTCTTCCGGGACGGTGGCGAAGAACATGGTCAGCGCGGTCAGCAGCATGTCCTGCGGCGGTTGACCGGCCACCAGAAGACCCAGCAGCGGCACCCCCACGGAGGCGATCACCGCGAGGATCAGCACCACCCGGGCCAGCTGGCGCATCGCGTCCTGCAGCGGGGTGCGCGGGGTGAGCTCGGTGAGGGCGGCGGTGCCGATCCGGCCAAGCTCCGTGCGCGGCCCGGTCTCGACCACCACGGCGCGACCGTGTCCGTCGACCACGTGGGTGCCGGCAAACACCAGGCTTGTTCGAGTGGCGAGGTCCGCGTCGACCGGAACCGGGGGCACGCTTTTGCTGGTCGAAACGGCCTCCCCGGTGAGCGCGGATTCATCGACGCGTATCCCGTTCGCTTCCAGCAGGCGAGCGTCGGCGGCGACCACATCCCCGGCCTGCAAGACCAGCACATCCCCGGGCACCACCTGCATTGCCTCCACCGTGACCGGGCTGCCGTCCCGGATCACTCGGGCATGCGGGGCGGTGAGCGTGTCCAGGGCGCTGATGGCCCGAGCGGCACGGACTTCGGAGAACGTTTCCACAGCGGCGGTGAGGATAATGACGCCGAGGATCGCCAACGCGTCCCCCAGTTCACCGAACAGGAATGACAACATCGCGACCGCGACCAACAGCAATTGCAGTGGCTCCGTGAAGGATTCGAAGAACTCTTCAATCCAGGAGTCCTGCTTCTTGACGGAGAGCCGATTCGGCCCCGACGATCGCAGCAGCTCCCCTGCACGAGCACTCGTCAGGCCTGCACGGTCAGCACCCAGGGCCACGAGCGCGTCCTCCACCGGTAGTGAATGCCAGAATCGGGTAGACCCCGCGGTCGCCTTGCTCACTGCCATCTCGGCGTCTCCCTATTCGATCCGATCCGACTCTCTCAGCAAATACGGGTGGATGCGGGAAACGCTACAGCAGTCCTGATCGACGCCCCATCAAACGGATGAGAGCCCGGATCGGCCGGAGCGTGTGTTCCCCGACACTGGATGTCCACCCGTCCGGGCGGTCATGTCGCGCTCGATCCCCTGTGTGCGGTGAACCGGCGCGGGAGCGACGGTCCGACATGATCGACAACTCCGGCCTCGAACTCGACGACGTCTTTCTCGAGCGCACCGGTGCGATCGTGCTCGACGCCACCGATCCGTCGGGAGTGCCGGTCTATCCCCCGAACGTGATGATGGGCATCGCCCCCGACTTCTCACTCGTCGGGCTTGACGTCATCCAGTCCCCCGCGCGCCGCGCCCGGGTGGTGGACCGGCTCACCGGCAACGCGATCGAACCGCACGCCCCCGGCAGCTGCATCCTCGCCCTCTCGTGCCGCGCGGCCGACAGCCTCGGGCCAAGCCAGTTGGCGATGATCGAGCGGTCGTGCACGCTCCGACCCCTCGACATTCCGACCGTCGAGCTCACCAGCGGGTCGGGGCGCTTCATGATCGCGGGCATAAACCTCGACCCGCGACCGGAGGTTGTCGCGGCCTGATGCGGCTTGACGCCGAGCAGCCGCCCCACCGAGCAGCCGCCCCACCGAGCAGCCGGGGCCGGCCTCCACAGACTCAACTTCTTCAGGACAAGGTCCTGCAGGATGGGTGGACCACCGCAAGACCGGAAGCGTCACCTTCGGCAGGACAATATCCTGCAAAAACAGAACGCGACCACGTCGCCGACCTGCATGACGCATTTCTTGCCCCCATGTCGGCCTTGCCCGCGGTGCGGGATCATCCGGGCGCGCTTCTCCCTCGAACCGGCGGTGAGGCAGCCCGCAGCCCGAAGGTCTCGACGCTGATTCGGGCGAGCTGAGTGACGACGCTCTGCTTCTTGCCGCTGGGACAAGACGCTCCGCGGCATCCTCGGACGACTGGGCGAAACCTCGCCAAGTCGGCTCCCGGTAGCACGCGCGCCCGCCAAACGAAGTGGGACCACCCTCGGCGCACTTCAGTTTCTCTCATGTTGAGATATCTGACGCGTTCCCCCAGAGCCAGATTGCGAACTCCTCGTCAAGCGCCCCCGCTGTTTGACCGACGCCGTCGCCATCGCCATCGCCATCGTCATCGCCATCGTCATCGTCATCGCCATCGCCATCGTCATCGGTCCACAATCGATGATCTACCTGGCTATAGCTTTCAATCTGACCTCCAACGAGAGGAGCGGCAGAAGGGTTGTTGCCGATGACAAGCGCGCGCCTCTCAGTGATTGGCTCCACGGTCAATGGCGTTCGCATCCAGACGTCCAGGGCATCTCCGTCGGGTCGAGCCGAGCAGAGGTTCTCGCAGATCGGGGCTGGGCTGTCTGGCGCCAGAACGGGGATGGCGTTGGCGACCACCTCGGTTTAGGCCAACGCGAGGTGCCGGGGACACCATCCCTGAGCCATCCAGGCTCAACCGGGATCCGGTCCCCTCGTCATCATGGACGCGAATGCGGGGCAAGAAATCCAGAGTCCATCCGACGATTTCAGCGAGCTCTAGCCCCGGCCGTCGGGTTGGAGAACCGGATCTTCGATCGAAACCACTCCACCGCGATGCCGGTCTCACGATGCCAGCGTCACGATGGGGCCTCACGATGCCGCCTCACGATGCCGCGTCACGATGCCGCGTCACGATGCGGCGTCACGATGCGGCGTCACGATGCCGGCGTCACGATGCCGGCCCTGGCGACGGTTGCGCAGGACTTCGTCCTGTGCAACGAGAGTGCCGGGCGCGACCCTCTTCCGGGAGCGCGAAGCCCACCAACAAACCAACCAACCAACCAACCAGCCGGCCAACCAACCGATCAACCAGCCGGTCAACAAGTGACCGTGAAACCGAGAGCGGCTGGCGACCGCTCAGGAGTGCGGAATCGCCGAGGTCATGCCGCCGTCCACCACGAACTCGGCGCCGGTCGAATAGGCCGACTCCTCACTGGCGAGGAACACGACAAGCGACGACACCTCCTCGGGCTGTGCGGGCCGCCCCAGGGGCACCTGCTGGCTCGCGAAGTCGAGTTGCTCGGTCATCGGAGTCACGATGAACCCCGGATGCACGGAGTTGACCCGCACGTTGTGACGCCCGAGCTCCACCGCCACCGATTTGGTGAGACCGCGCACCGCGAACTTGGAGGCGACGTAGCCGTGCAACCCCGCGCTGCCGCGCAACCCCTCGACAGACGAGATGTTGATGATCGACCCGTGCTTCGCCGCCTTCATCACCGGAACGACCGCCTTCACCCCGAGAAAAGTACCGGTGAGGTTTACGGCGAGCACGGCGTTCCACATCTCGAGCGTGTACTTGTCGATGGCGGCCATGTTGCCGATACCGGCGTTGTTTACCAGCACATCGACAGTACCGAAGGCCTCGACAGTCGCAGCGACTACGGCCTCCCACTCCCGCTCCGAGGTGCTCGTACCGCACGGCATCGCCGAGCTCCGCGGCGAGGGCGCGACCCTCATCGTCCAGCACGTCAGCGATCACCACCCGAGCACCCTCGCGCACGAAGGCCCGGGCGTGGGCGGCCCCCATGCCGCGCGCGCCTCCAGTGATGATGGCCACGGTATTGTGCAGTCGGCTCATTGTGACTCCTTCGTCAGGGTGTTGACAGAGCTAAGTTGGGTAGTACTGATTCCGGTGAGAAACAGGTCGGTGAGCTGCAGCGCAATGAGATTGCCGTCCTCCGGACCATCCACCGAATACCACTGCGGCAGGTAATGAAGATCGCTGAAGAAGTTGGCCACCAGTACCGCCCGCGGGATGTCGGTGCGGTAGATGCCCTCGTGCTGGCCCGCCTCCACCAGCGCGGCGAACTGGTCGTTGTAGGCACGGCGACGGTGCTTCACCTCGAGCTGTTTCTCGGCCGGCAGCATGTGTGCCGAGCGGAAGAACACGGTGCCCTCGGCGAGAAACTCGATCGAAGTCTCGATCACGTCGACGCACGCGGAGCGCAGCTTCTGCGCCGTTGAATCGCGTGTGGCGACGATCGCCGCGAGGCGCTCGCCTTGCAGGGTGAGCAGGTGCTCGTAAATGCCGAAGAGCAGGTCATCCTTCGAGCGGAAGTAGTGGTACATCGCTCCCTTCGTGACGCCGGCCGCGTCGACGATCTGCTGCACGGAGGTGTTGGCGAAGCCGTCGCGCGCGAACAGCTCGACCGCCGCAGTGCGCACCGCGTCCTTGACGCTTGCATTCGGCGCCATCAGGTCACCGGACGGATAGACCCGCCCCCGTCGATGACGATGGTCTGGCCGGTGATCCAGGCCGCATCCGCCGAGAGCAGGAACGCGACGACTCCGGAGACGTCTTCTGGCACACCGAGGCGGGCGAGAGGGTAGATCGCCGCGACCTCAGTTTCGCGTCCCTCGTAGAGCGCCTCGGCGAACCGCGTCTTGATCACGGCGGGAGCCACCGCATTGACCCGGATGCCGGGCGCCAGCTCGAAGGCGAGCTGCGTCGTCAGGGAGATGAGAGCGGCCTTCGAGACGCCGTAGAACCCGATGCCGGGTGCCGCCGAGATACCCGCGATCGAGGCGATATTCACGATCGAGCCGCTGCGGGCACCGATGCCGGCGGCCACGGCATCCCGGGACCAGTCGAGGGCCGCCATCACATTGATCTCGAAAATCTTCGCCATTGCCGAGTGCTCGGTCTCGAGAGTCGGCCCGAGGCTGGGATTCACTCCGGCGTTGCTCACGAAATGGTCGAGGCCTCCAAATTCGTGACCGATCACCTCGAATACCCTGGCACGGTGCTCGGGGTCGTCGGCCTTGCCCGCGACCCAGAGGGCGGATGCTCCGAGTTGCCCTGCTGCCTCGCGCAGGGCCTCTTCGCGACGCGCGGTGATGAGCACGCGCGCGCCCTCCTCCACCAGCCGCTGAGCAATGGCGAGTCCGATGCCGCGGCTCGCTCCGGTGATGAGGGCAGTGCGGCCGGTGAAGCGATTCACGGGGGGTCCTAACGCAGAAAGGGGCGCAAACCGACTGTTCGGGCAAACCGACTGTCCGGTATGGCCACCCTAGCGCGGTTGGGTACGCTGGACGAGCCGGCGACGACCCCCGGCTGTCGATGGAGACGCTCATGACCCGCACTGCTTCCAGCCGCCAATGGCATCTCGCCCAACGCCCGGCGGGCGCACCCACCACCGATGATGTGAGGTTCGTCACCGTGGAGCTTCCGCCCCTCGTCGAAAACGAGGTGCGGGTGCAGAACGAATACATCTCGGTCGACCCCTACATGCGCGGTCGCATGAACGATGTGAAGTCCTACGTGCCGCCATTCCAGCTCGACCGGGTGATGGACGCGGACGCCGTGGGGCGGGTGATCGAGTCCCGCTCCCCCGATCTCGAGGTCGGCCAGCTCGTGCAGCATTTTCAGGGCTGGCGGGATGTCGCGCAGGGCGACGCGAGCCGGTTCACCGCGCGCGATGAGGTGCCCGGGGTCGCGCCATCCGTCTATCTGGGTGCGCTCGGTCTCACCGGACTGACCGCGTGGGTCGGTCTGCTCGTGATCGCCGAGATGAAGCCCGGCGACACGGTCTTCGTCTCGGGAGCAGCCGGTGCGGTCGGCTCCGCCGTGGGCCAGATCGCGCGACTTCGCGGTGCAGGACGCGTGGTCGGCAGTGCGGGAACCGACGAGAAGGTCACGCTGCTCACCAGCCGCTACGGCTTCGACGCCGCCTTCAACTACAGGAACGGAAAAGTGTCGCGGATGCTGCGCGAGGCGGCTCCCGACGGCATCGACGTCTACTTCGACAACGTGGGCGGCGACCACCTCGAGGCCGCCATCTTCGCGTTCAACAACGGCGGCCGTGCGGCGATCTGCGGAGCCATCAGCGCCTACAACGCCGAGCGGGCGGAGCCGGGCCCGCGCAATCTCGCCATGCTGATCTCCAAGGGCCTCACCCTGAAAGGCTTCACGATCCCGAGCTACCAGCAACACGCCCCCGAATTCTTCCGCGAGGTGACCCCGCTGGTGGCTTCGGGCGACTTCGTGTTCGACGAAACGGTGATCGACGGCGTCGAGAACGCCTTCGGCGCCTGGCAGGGGCTGATGCGCGGCGAGAACATCGGCAAGATGCTGGTGCGCGTTGCCGCAGTGGCCTGAGGCGAGCAACACACTCGGGTCAAGGATGGCCCTCGTTCGTGGCGCTCCCACGCGTCGATCTCGGACTGAAAGATGAGGGGGAGAAACGTGGCGGCGAAGAGACCGCGGAACAACTACGACGACGATGAGAAGTGGGCTGCGGTCGTCGCAAGGTTGCGCGCGGCGGGCTGTGTATTCGCGGAAGACGAGGCCGCGCTCCTCATCGCAGCCGCATCCTCCCCCGCCGGGCTGAGACAACTGGTCGACCGGCGGGTCTCGGGAATTCCGCTCGAGCACATCCTCGGCTGGGTGGAGTTCTGCGGCCTGCGCATCCTCGTGGATGCCGGAGTCTTCGTGCCGCGCCAGCGCACCACCTTCCTGGTGCAACAGGCCGTGGCGTGGGCCGCGCCGGATGCCACGGTGCTCGACCTCTGCTGCGGAGCCGGCGCTATCGGTGCAGCGATCGCTGCCCGACTGCCGGGTATCGACCTGTATGCCGCCGACATCGACCCGGCAGCGGTGGTGAGCGCCCGCCGCAACATCCGCCCGGATCGTGTCTTCGAGGGCGACCTGTTTGATCCGCTACCGGCATCGCTGAAGGGTCGCATCGACATCCTGGTGGCCAACACCCCCTATGTGCCGACGGATGCCCTGGCCCTCATGCCCCCGGAGGCGCGACTGCACGAGGCACGCGTCGCCCTCGACGGTGGCGCGGATGGACTGGATGTGCAGAGACGCGTCGCCGAGGGGGCCCCGCGGTGGCTCGCTTCCGGCGGGCACCTGTTCGTTGAATCGAGCGAGGAGCAGGCCGAGCTCACCGCGGCGGTGTTCGAGGCGAACGGGCTTGTCGCGTCGATCGCGCACTCCGAACAGCTCTGCTCGAGCGTGGTGTCCGGCACGCTGCCGTAACCCCCGATTCCGCACCCAAGTGTCACCTTCGCACCCTCAGGTTGACGAAGACCCTGCGAGGGTGACACTTGGCGGGGGCGGCGCCGTCACGCGTCGAGCGACGCCAGAAACGGAATGACCGCGGCAAGCACCTCGGCGGCTGGCTTCAGCGTATTGCCGTGCGTCCGGCCCGGCAGCGCGCGGAAGCTGGCATGCGGCATGAGGGTCGCTGCTCGCTCCGAGTCGAGATAGCGCTCATGGTCCCGGGTGCCTGCCAGCAGCAGAGCCGGTGTTTCGAGCAGCGCGAGTCGGGCATCCGCAATGCCCGACTCGAGCTCGACCTGGCGGAAATAGGCGCGAAGGGCCAGTGGATCGTTGGCGAGGAACGCCGCGGTGGTCTGCGGATCGATCGGGCCGCCAGAATGCGCTGCCCAGCCGTCAAGAAAGCCGGCCATTCCTCCCGCCCCGAGAGCCGTGTCGTAGCCGGGGAAGAAGAGCTCGGAGACGCTACCACCCGGCGCACGATAGGTGCCGCCGGCAGAGATGAGCGAGAGCATCCGCTCGGGATAGCTGTCGGCGAGGGAGAATCCGGCGCGGGCTCCGAAGGAATAGCCGAACAGGTGGGCGGCCGGGGCATCGACCGCGTCGAGCACGGCGAGGATGTCGGCGAGCACCAGCGGCATCCGGTACGCCTCCGGCTCGTACGGCTTGCCACTTCGACCGTGACCCCGCAGGTCGATCGCGATCACCCGGTAACGGTCCTTCAGCGCGGCGACGTAGCCGAATCCGCGCCAGATCGATCGCGACAGGGCCGATCCATGCACCAGCAGGAGCGGCGGACCCTCACCGCGCACGTCGAATGCGATACGCGTACCGTCGATCGGGTTCTCGGTTTCGCTCACGGGTCCATCATCTCTCGGCGCACCTGTTGCGGCGCTCAGCCCGGGGAGGTGACCCGCACTGGCTCGAAGTGATATTCCGAGCTGTCGAATTGGCGCACGGAACTGCGGAACAGCGCGGCCCGGTGCGGCCATAGGGTGGTGTTCCGGCCACCGGCGTCGATGTAGTAGCTGGAGCACCCGCCGCTCAGCCAAACCGAATCCGCGAGGTCAGCCTGTATCCGCCGGTTGTAGTGCTGCTGTGCTTCGAGTGTCGGAACAACGAATGCCGCACCACTCGTCCGCATCGCGTCGAGGGCCTTCAGCACATAGTCGATCTGCGCTTCGATGATGTAGACGATGCTGTTGTGACCGAGGGCCGAATTCGGTCCGACGAGCAGGAACAGGTTGGGAAAGCCCGCCACCGTCGTTCCGTGAAGCGCCTCCATGTGGGGGGACCAGGTCTCGGAGAGCGTGATCCCGTCGATACCGCGCACCAGTCGTGCGACCGACGGCTCGGTCGCGTTGAACCCGGTGCCAGCAATGAGCACATCGAACTCTCGCCGATTGCCGTCGGCGGTGACGATCTCGCGCCCCACGGCCGAGGTGATCGGTTCGGTGACGAGCTCGACGTTGGAACGGGTCATCGCCCGGTAGAAGTCGCTTGAGATGAGGATACGTTTGCAGCCGATCCGGTAGTCGGGAGTGAGCTTCGTGCGCAACGCGCGATCGGCGACCTGGCTGCGGAGATAGCTCATCGCGAATCGCTGCATCAGGCCACCGATGGTCGCGCTGCGGAAGCCGGCGAATCGCGCCTCGGCCGACCGAAAGACCCACGCGCGCGCGGCACTGCGCAGCAGCGGGAATCGCCGGAACAGGCGAGAGCGCCGCTCCGTTGTCGGCGCATCTCCGCGCGGCACGATCCACGCCGGGGTGCGCTGGAAAACGGTGAGTGCGCCAACTTCTTTCTGCAACTCCGGCACAAACTGGATCGCGGATGCTCCGGTGCCGATCACCGCGACCCTCAGGCCAGCGAGGTCGATGTCATGCCGCCACCGGGATGAATGGAACCGCTCGCCAGCGAACTGCTCGAGGCCGGGGATGCGTGGCCAGACCGGATCGATCAATGGCCCGGCACCGGAGACGAGCACCGAAGCGGTGAAATCCGCGGTGCTCGTTCGGAGTCGCCAGACCGACGCCGAGGCATCCCAGGTCGCCTCGAGGAGTTCGGAGTCGAAGTGGATCCGCGATCGAATGCCGAAATGGTCGGCAGTCGATCGAAGGTAGTCGAGGATCTCCGGCTGCCGACCGTAGCGGAACTTCCAGTTGAAACCCGGCGCGAAGGAAAACGAGTACAGGTCGCTGCGGATATCGCACGCGGCTCCCGGATAGGTATTGTCACGCCAGGTGCCCCCGACCTCGCTTCCCCGCTCGACGATGACGAAGTCGTCGATGCCGTGCAGGGTGAGCTGGATCGCCATGCCGAGGCCGGCGAATCCCGAGCCGATGATCGCGACCTTCACATGTTCGGGCATGCGCAGATGCTACTCCGGGATCGCGAAAGGCCAACCATCCTCAGCATCTATTGAGGTGGGGTGGGTTAGATTTCTCGGAATGCGGCGGATGCGGCATGCGGGGAAAGGTGTCATGGGTCGTCGAAGCGCCGAGTCAGGTTCGAGTTCTTCGCGCGCCCATTCGCCAATCCGCCATGGACGCCTGCGCACCCCGCACCCCTTCGCGATGATCGCGAAGGTACTCGCCGCGACGGTCGCGGTCGTGGCCGTGAGCAGCGGCGCCGTCGGAGCCCTGGCCGTCTACGGCACCCTCTCGAACGCCGGGCCGGGCATCCATCTCACCCACGCCGCTGGGGCCTCGGTTGCCCCCGCGGCACCGTCGGTCGGGCCAATTGACGGAGAAGTCAATCTGCTCCTGGCCGGCTCGGACACTCGCACCGGCCAGGCCGGCTTCCAGTCCAAGAGCCAGCTCGCCGGAAGCTCCGGAATCGGCAACAACGACGTCACGATGTTGCTGCATGTCTCTGCCGACCACACGAGTGCCACCGTCGTGAGCTTCCCGCGCGACCTGGTGTCCATCCCGCTCTGCGGCAAGGGTATCTCGAGCGCGATGTTGAACTCCACCCTGTCACGCGGGCTCTCCTGCACGGTGCAGACCGTCGAGAAGATGACCGGCCTCACGATTCCGTATGCCGGCGTCATCACCTTCGACGGCGTCACCGGCATGTCCAATGCTGTGGGCGGCGTGACGGTGTGTCTCGCGACCGCAGTCAAGGATCCCTATACCGACCCTCAACTCGACCTTGCGGCCGGACAGCAGACTCTCGTCGGTTCCACCGCGCTCTCTTTCCTGCGCAGTCGGCACGGCGTCGGCGACGGCAGCGACCTCGGGCGCATCAGCAACCAGCAGGTATTCCTTTCGGCCCTCACCCGCAAGATCACCAGTGACGGCGTGCTGAGTAACCCACTCACGCTCTACAAGCTCGCGAACTCCGCACTTTCAAACGTGAAGCTCTCGGACACCCTCACCAACCCGACAACACTCGTGTCGATCGCGCTCGCGCTCAAGGGCATCGACCTCAGCAAGATTGTCTTCGTGCAGTACCCGACCGGATCTGATCCGGCCAACCCCAACCGGGTCGTGCCGCTGGTGGCGCCCGCGGCCGCACTGGCAGCGGCTCTTCAGTCGGACCAGCCGATCTCTCTCACCGGCAAGCTGGGTCGCGCGGCGATTGCTGACCCGAACGCAGCGGTGCCTGCCACTCCGGCACCATCGGGATCCACCGCTCCGTCGACGGCGGCCACCCCGGCACCGAGTTCCGTCGCGCTGCCGTCCACGATCTCCGGACAGAACGCGGCCCAGACCACCTGCACCCAGGGCTTCACCAACAAGAAGTAACGCGCCTCAGCTGTGCCAGGCCTGCGCGAAGTGCGTGTAACTCTCGGCGACCCGACGCACGAGTTCTTGCTCGGATGCCGTTCCTGCCAGATGATCCGCCAGCGGTTTCTCCCAGATGCTCCGCCCGATCGCGAAGCCGCGGAAGCCGTCGACAGCAGACGCCACCGACAGCCAGTGATCCACTCGCTCCCGGGACGCATCCCGACCCAGCACGATGCAGTTGACCGCCGACCGACCGCCGCCCTGCGCTGATGCGACCACGGAGCGGGCATCCTCTGCGGTTTCGAGCCCCTCGATCTTCCAGATGTCCGGCTCGATTCCTTCGGCCTGCATCTCCTCGATGACCTGCACCGTTAGTACGGCCCGCACCTCGCTGTCGTAGCGAAGCGCATCCGATTCCACCGATTCGAGCTGTGCCGCAGTGGCGGGAACCAACAGCTCGATGATGAATGTGCGACCGGAAGTTCGCAGAGCATTCGACACCGTGATGAGCCGGTCGAACTGCAGCATTCGGTTGAAGGACCCCTGCGGGTTATCGCGCACCAGGACTTTCACCTGCTCAGGGGCGAACTGCTCCACGTGTCGCAGCCACTCGCCGTCCCCGAAGGTGCCATATTCGAGCATGAAGAGCGGCTCTCCGCTGCGTTCGATCGGCATCACCAGGTCGATGCGAGCATCCTTCGCCCGAACCGCGACTGCGGCCCCGTATCGCTCGTCGACGAGCACACCGACGCGTGAGGCATCCACCCCGCCCTCGATCGCCTGGAGCAATCCGTCGAAGATGAGGCCTTTGTGTGCGGAGATACGGGCGATCTGTTCGCTCGTCGGGACGGAGTCGATGCCGTAGAGATCCCGAAGCAGGGAATCGCGATGGTCCATCGCGAGGATGAGCAGGTCGGAGTTCGAAGTCACGGTGTTGACCGTACTCCGCCCAGCGCAGGGTTTCGTGCAAACGTCCCGCTCAGCGCCGCGGTACGACAAGCACCGGGCAGGTGGCGAGTTGCACGCAGTGGCTGCTGACCGATCCGAGCAGGAGTCCGGCAAACCCTCCGAGCCCGCGTGGGCCGACCACCAGCATCAGTGCGGGGGCGGCCAGCTCGGTGAGCAACTGCGCCGGTTGCGCCAGCGCGGCGCGAACATGCAGGGTTACTCCCGGGTGGCGAGATGCCATCGCCACGGTATCGGCGACGAGCATTTTCCGTACCGTCTCGGTCACTTCATCGAAAGAAGAGACATAGCCCCTGTTGTACAGGGCGCCATGGGGAGCCGCATCAATGCTCCACGATCGCACCACGACGATGTCGACTCCGAGTTTGCCTGCGAAGTCGAAGGCGACCTCGAGGGCATGGTCGGAATCTTTCGATCCGTCATGGCCGACGACGATGCTGCCCACGGGAACCGCGACGTCTGGTGTTACTGCAGCGGCGGCTGGGATGGTGTCATTCATGGCGGTTCTCCTTTAGTGACGTGCGGATGAGGGCAGTGACGTGCAGATGAGGGCAGTGACGTGCGGATCAGGGTGACCGTGGCCGGTGGGCTGGCTGGCTGTCTCGCGGGGTCGAATTGCCCGCAATGCATTGACGATCGTCGCAAGATCCACGATCTCCTGGATTCCGGCGCCGAGAGTCGCGGGGATCACGCCGAGGGCAGCGACGAGCATCAGACCGATGCTCAGCGCGATCCCCAGCCAGATGCTCTGAAGCGCGATGCGCACCGTGTCCTGCCCGATCCGCACGGCGAGGGCCACAACAGAGATGTCGTCAAGCAGGATCACGGCGCCGGCGGACTCGCTCGCCGCGGTCGCACCGCG
>JBBRDX010000021.1:0-24980 GCA_038203515.1 Actinomycetales bacterium
GAGCTTCGTGCGCTGATCGAGAACAACCACGAGCCTCGGTCGCGACAGCGTGAACTCGCCCGCCAGGCGCTCGCGATCTACCGCACGCTGCGCACTGCGGAGATCGTGCAGCAGTCCGCCGAGGGGCACATCACGCTCACCGTCGACCTGCAGCAGAACTTCGCCCTCAACCAGCCGCTCTCGCCCTTCGCCCTCGCGGTGTTCGACCTCATCCAGCCGTCGCCCGGTGCCGAGGCCAGCCCCACGTACGCCCTCGACCTCATTTCGGTGCTCGAGTCCACCCTCGATGATCCCCGTCCGATCCTCTCAGCCCAGCAGTTCATGGCCCGCGGAGAGGCGGTCGCGGCGATGAAGAGCGAAGGCATCGAATACGACCAGCGCATGGAACTGCTCGAAGAGGTCACCTGGCCGAAGCCGCTCGAGGAGCTGCTGAATGCCGCCTTCCAGACCTATCGCGCGTCCCAGCCCTGGGTCGGTGACTTCGAACTCAGCCCCAAGTCCGTCGTGCGAGACCTGTACGAACGCGCGATGACCTTCAACGACTACATCGGCTTCTACAAGCTGAACCGCTCTGAGGGCCTCGTGCTGCGCTACCTCTCCGATGCGTACAAGGCGGCGCGCCAGACCATCCCCGACGAGGCCAAGACCGAAGAGTTGCTCGACCTGATCGAGTGGCTCGGCGAGCTCGTGCGCCAGGTCGACTCGAGTCTCCTCGACGAGTGGGAGCAGCTCATCAATCCAGCCGCCTCGATTGAGGCCTCCACCCCGGTGCTGCCGCCGGCGCCGAAGGGCGTGACCACGAACATCCGTGCATTCCGCATCCTGGTTCGCAACGAGTTGTTCCGACGGGTGCAGCTCGCCGCCCTCGAGGACTACGAGCAGCTGGGGGAACTGGATGCCGCAGCCGGCTTCGATGCCGAAGCCTGGGGCGACGCGATGGATGCGTACTTCGACCTGCACGACGTGCTCGGCACCGGGGGGGATGCCCGCAGCTCGGCCATGCTCATGGTGGACGAGGGCTCCACCGGCTGGACCGTGCGGCAGATCTTCGACGATCCTGCCGGAGACCACGACTGGGGCATCTCGGCCACGGTCGATCTCGCGGAGTCCAACGCCGCCGGAGTCGCTGTGGTGCGGGTCACAACGGTCGGCATGCTGTAGCGCTCGGCGCATCCCCTCCGGATCACCCACCGTTTTTCCCACCACCTCGGTGTCTAGACACCGAGGTGGTGGGAAAAACGGACGATGGATAACGGAGTGGCCCGAGGCACCCCCCCGCACCCCCCCCGCACCCCCGTGTCATCTGGCTAGGATCGATATCCATGACGACCTTCACCGGGCACGACCAACCGGCCTGGAAGGGATCCTTCAACCTCGCGGATGTCGGTGGCCTCTCCCTGCGCGACGGCGGAGTCACTCGCCCCGGAGCCGTCTACCGCTCCGGCCGCACGGAGTACCTGACGGCGGAGGGATGGCGCGTAGCCCGGGCCGCCGGCGTCACGACAGTGATCGACCTGCGCAATCCGGGGGAGGCCGATCGCGAGACCGAGGCGCCGGTCATCGACGCGGACGCGATGGTGGGCATCCGTTTCGTCACCCGCCCCACGGAAGATCCGAACGACCCACACTTCATCGAGGCCTGTGGAGCGTGGCTCGATCATCCGCGCTCCTATCCCGACAATATCCGCCTGTATCCCGGCAAGTTCGCGGAAGTGTTTCGCGAGATCGCCGGGGCAGAGGATGCGGTACTCGTGCACTGTGCCGCCGGTCGAGACCGCACGGGAATGGTCATGGCGATGCTCCTGCACCTCGCCGGAGTCGCACCAGAGGCGATCGCAGACGACTATGTGGCAGCCGCGATCCGCTTCAACGCGGGACTCGGAGTCGTGCCGGGGCTGACCGTCGAGACGGCCCATTCGGCCGCGCTGATGGAGGACCGCATCGCGAGTCGTCGACCCGCGCTGCTCGGCTGGCTCGCCGCTCTCGACGTCGGAACTTACCTGCGGGACGCCGGCCTCAGCGAGGCCGAGATCGACTCCGTGCGCATCCGACTCCGCTAGCCGCAGTTCCTAGTCCAGGGGGTCGATCGCATCGACCGCCGCGAGGATGTCTGACACCTCGGTGCGCCGGGTGTAGTCCATCTGCACGTCGGCGAATCGTACGATGTGCGCCGCGTCGATGACGAGCACTGTGGGGTAGGGGATGCCGCCGGTGGCATCCGCATTGCTGTCGGCGATATCGAACCCGAGATCCGTCTGCGCGGCGCGGACGGCGGAACTGGGCTCGGTGAGGATTCCGAGGGCCGTCACCAGGAAGTTCGCCGGGTCGGTCAGCACGGTGAACTCCAGTGAACCGTTGGCGATCGAATCATTCGACGCACTCGGTGTCTGGGGACTGACCGCGACGAGCCCGACGCCGCGCTCGCGCAGGCGAGGAAGCAGCTCCCTCTGGTAGTGGGCGAGGGTGAGGTTGCAGTACGGGCACCAGGCGCCGCGATAGAAGACGAGAGCCGAGGTGCCGGGGCCGAGTGCGTCGTAGAGCCAGGTCTGCGCTCCGTCGCGGTCGAGCAGCGGAGCGTTCGGAAGATTGGCACCCAGCGCAACGGATACGACCGGAACCCCTTCGGACCGCAGCCGGCTCTGCTCGGTCCCGAGCACGGTCGCGAGCCGGTTGCCGATGCGGCGGTTGAAGTCCGCGGTGAAGTCATCGATCTGCTGGCTGACGGTCGAGTCGCCCATGGCGCCTACTTTCCCTCTTTGGATGCTTCGAGCTTACGTTCTTGCGGCAGTGCAAACCCTTTGCGCCAGAGGACCGGACCAGATTCAATCAATTCTTCTCGGTGCACTTCCCGACCACCGGTGGAAGAGTCGTCTGCGTGCCAGCCGTGAGCGGTTCACCCATCGCCCAGCCCCGCTATGCCCAGCCCCGCATCGCTCCGCCCGCGTAGAGTCGAGCTCGTGACCACGAATGATCTCCGGGTGGGCGAGCGGATGCTGCACCGCGGTGGGGTCACCTTCTACTCGAGTCGGTCGCTCTACGACGACCTGGCAGTCGTCATCAAGCGCTTCCCCGGCAGAGCGGCCACATCCCGTTGCTTCGTTCTCGTGCACGGAATCGGCGTGTCATCCCGTTACTTTCATCCCCTGGCTAAGGAACTGGCGAAGAGCGGTGAGGTGTTCCTCATCGATCTCGCGGGGTATGGCGCTGCCCCGGATCCGAAGCGAGATGTCCCGATCCAGCTGCATGCCGATGTGCTCGGCAACTTCCTGCAGAGGGCGGGCGTCGAAAATCCCGTGCTTGTGGGGCACTCGATGGGCACGCAGGTCGTCTCTCAGCTCGTGTTCGACGCTCCGCAGGCCAGCGACCGGCTCGTGCTCATCGCGCCGACGGTGAACCCTCCCGATCGACGCTTCAGCACCGAGGCGAGGGCGCTGCTGCGCGACATTACGAGGGAGTCGATGCGCTCTAATCTCATCATCGTCACCGACTACCTGGTGCGGTGCGGCATCCCCTACTTCTTCGCCCAGCTCACGCACCTTATGGCGGACCGCATCGAGGATCGCCTGCCGTCGATCGAGGCGCGCACGCTCGTGCTGCGGGGAGACTCCGATCCGATCGTTCCCCGATCCTGGGCTGAGACCGTAGCCGAGCTGCTGCCCAACGGTGTCTATGCCGAAGTCCCCGGACCTCATGTCGTGATGCACTCCGACCCGGTGCGCATTGCCTCCCTCATCGTGAAACATTCGGCGTGATGGGTCGGTGATGAAAACGATGCGGGATGCCGGAGCCGCCGTCGCGGATCGGCTGTACCAGTGGCGGGAGCACGCCCGGCACGTGGTCGGGCGCACCCCGACCGCACGATACGACCGCGGAGGGCTTGCTCCCGTGTTACTGCTTCCCGGCGTCTATGAGACCTGGCAGTTCCTGCGGCCGGTGGCGGACCGGCTCAACGCCCTCGGGCATCCGATCCACACCCTGCGCCAACTCGGGTATAACCGGCTCACGATCGTTGCTTCCGCGGAGCTGGCCCAGCGCTACCTCGACCAGCAACACCTCACCGGAGTGGCAATCGTCGCCCACAGCAAGGGCGGTCTCATCGCCAAGCACATGATGGTGACGGATGACCGCACGGGGCGCATCGACAGCCTCGTGGCGATCAACTCGCCGTTCGGAGGTTCGACGCTCGCCAACTGGACACCGGTGCGCACCCTCCGTGCATTGTCGCCCCGGGACGAGACCGTGAGGACGCTCGCCGCGAACCGCGCCGCGAACGCCCGGATCACCTCCATCTACAGCCGCCTCGACCCCCTCATTCCGGGTGGAAGTGAGCTCGAAGGTGCCACGAACGTCCGCCTTTCGATGGTTGGGCACTTTCGTCCGCTCGGATCAGCGGAACTGTTCGCCGCAGTGGAGGGTGCCATCGCGTCTCGCGGGTAGAAGAATAGCGCCAATGGAGAAGCACCAGAAACTCGTACTGGCCATCGCCGTGCTCGCCTCGTTTGTCGCCTTTCTCGATGGCTCGGTCATCAACGTTGCACTTCCGGCCATCACCAGGGACCTCGGTGGGGGGGTCAGCACACAGCAGTGGGTGGTGGATGCCTACCTCATCACCCTCGGATCCCTCATCCTGGTCGCTGGGTCACTGTCGGATGTCTATGGGCGCATCGTGGTCCTGCGAACCGGGCTGATCGGCTTCGGTACCGCCTCTCTGCTCTGCGCACTCGCCCCGACCGCGGAGATCCTGATCATCGCGCGCGGTGTGCAGGGGGTCGCCGGTGCCTTGCTCGTGCCGAGCTCGCTCGCGATGATCCTGTCCAACTTTCGAGGGCCCGCGCAGGCCAAGGCCATCGGGCAGTGGACCGGTTTCACCAGCGCAGCCTTCATCCTCGGGCCGCTCCTCGGGGGAATCTTCGTCGATCTGGCGAGCTGGCGGCTGGTCTTCGCGATCAATGTGCTGCCGATCGCGATCACGCTGTACCTCCTTGCCGTGCTGAAACAGAAAGATGAGCGCCAGACAGGGGTGGCCATCGACTATCCCGGCGCTGTGCTCGGTGTGCTTGGGCTCGGCCTGCCGGTCTTCGCGCTCATCGAGCAGGGCAACTACGGCTGGGGGAGTCCGGTCATCTACCTGACGATGGGCTTCGGTGTGCTCGCGTTCATCGCCTTCCTCTGGCGTGAGCGGGTGGCGGCGCAGCCGATGGTGCCGCTCGCTCTCTTCACCGTGCGCAACTTCGCCTGGGGAAACCTCACCACGACCTTCGTCTACGCGGCAATTTCGCTCGGAGGCTTCCTGCTCGCGGTGTTCCTCCAGCAGGTGGCAGGGTATCCGGCGACGCTCGCGGGGCTCGCCACACTGCCGGTGACCGTCATCAGCATCCTGCTGTCCGGCCGCATCGGTGCCCTGGCCGGCAGGTACGGCCCGCGGGTGTTCATGACGGTCGGCCCGCTCATCACCGCGGTCGGCTTCTTCCTCTACGTGTTCGCGGGCGCGCATCCCAACTACTGGACACAGATCCTGCCCGGTGTCGTCCTGTTCGGCTTCGGCATGACGGTCACGGTCGCTCCGCTCACCAGCGCGATCCTGGGGGCGATCGACGAACGCCAGGCAGGCATCGGGTCTGCGATCAACAATGCGGTCTCCCGAGTCGCCGGCCTCATCGCGATCGCCTTCGTGGGATTCATCGTCGGGCCGCAGCTCGGCGTCGCGGGGTTCCAGCGCGGGGCGCTGGTCACGGCCGTGCTGCTGGTATTCGGCGGAGTGACCTCATGGATCGGCATCCGCAACTTCGTTCAGAAGACGCCCACACTCGGCACGGAAGCCGTTGCCGACTGATCGACGCCGTCTCGTTCGCGCGGTCTCCGTCGTCAAGAGTCACCTTCGCAGGTTCCCGGGCGCGGTGAGGGTGAGAAGTTGACCCTCGAGCAGGTGCGGGGAGTCAGGCGAGCAGTCGGGATCCGCTGAACGACAGCAGCAGCACATTCACGAGCGCGGCGGCGATGATCAGCTGGAACAGCAGGCGGGTCGGCGGCCGACGCAGCACGATGGCGATGGCGACCGCGAGCACCAGGGTGAGCACCATCCCGATCCACTGCAGCGCGGTCTTCTCGCCCGCTGGTCCGAAGAAGGCCGCGATGCCTCCGGCGGCGAGAGAGGCCCAGATCACGACTCCGGATGCTGCGCGGCCGAGGCGATGCGGAAGCCCCGCGATGCCGGTGCGGGCGTCGTCGTCGAGGTCTGGCAACACGTTGGCGAAATGCGCCGCGATGCCGAGCAGTGCGCCGAGAGCGAGCGCCCAAGCGGCGGCGGCGGTGGGCACGGAACGCGCAAGCGTGGCGATGAGAGGCAACAGTCCGAAGCTCACAATGTAGGGAAGCACCGAGACCGGGGTGTTCTTGAGACCGAGGTTGTAGGTCCAGGCGGAGACGATGAAGAGGGTATGGACGAGGGCTGCGAGCCAGCCGAGCGGCAGGGTGAGCAGGATCGCCGCCACCGCCGTAACGAACGACGCTGCGCGCACCGTGCCAATGCTCACCCGACCTGCGGCGACCGGCTTGTCGGTGCGTCCGACCGCGCGATCCCGCTCGGCATCGATCCAGTCGTTCGAGAGACCCACCGAGAGCTGTCCGAGCAGGAACGCGACGCCGAGGATCGCGACGTGCGGCGGATCAAGACCCACCGCGATGCCGAGCACCACTGAGACCGCGGTGACCGCAAGGCTCGGCCCCGGGTGGCTCGAGAGAGCCAGCGCGGCAGCGGTTCGGGGCATCCGCTCATGCTACTTGCGCAGAGGAGCACGGCTCGCACTATCGTGGGGTCCATGCCCGAGCCACACAGCACTGACACGGTCACCGGACTCCTCGCCGAGATCGCCGATGTGGGACGCGACCGCCAGCGCGGCGGGTACTCCCGCCCGGTCTTCTCGGCGGCCGAGCGCGACCTCACGGGCTGGTTCACCGCGCACGCCGAACGACGCGGGCTCGACGTGCACTTGGACCTCAACGGCATCCTCTGGGCTTCGATGGGCGACATGTCTGCGGGGGATTGCGTCGTCACCGGCAGCCACCTCGACTCGGTGCCCGGAGGCGGATCCTTCGACGGCCCCCTCGGCATTTGTTCGGCGCTCGTGGCGGTCGACCAGCTGCGCGAGCGAGGCATCGCGCCGGGGCGTCCACTGGCGATCGCGGTATTTCCCGAGGAGGAGGGCTCCCGATTCGGCGTGGCGTGCCTGGGATCGCGCCTGCTCACCGGGGCCATCGACCCCGACCGCGCCCGCTCCCTCCGGGATGAGGGTGGCGACACTTTCGCCGAAGTCGCCGCTGCGGGCGGACTCGATCCTCGATTCTTTGGACAGGATGACGGCACCCTCGCCGCCATGGGAACCTTCCTCGAATTGCACGTCGAGCAAGGCAGGGGGCTCGTAGATCTCGCCCGGCCGGTGGGTATCGCACGGTCGATCCTCGGCCACGGCCGCTGGCGCATCGCCATCGGCGGCCAGGGCAATCACGCCGGAAGCACGCTCATGGCCGACCGTCGCGATCCGATGGTCACCGCGGCGCGCATCGTCGTGGCTGTGCGCGAGGCTGCTCTTGCCTATCCGGATGCGCGCGCGACGGTCGGCCGACTGACCCCGGTACCGGGCGGCACTAACGTGATCGCGTCGCGTGTCGATCTCTGGCTGGATGTGCGGCATCCGCAGGACGAGATCGCCGCAGCGGTGGTGGAGCGCATCGCGACCGAGGCCGGGCGCATGGCCGCCGAGGAGGGCTGCACGGTGCAGGTCACCGAGGAGTCACTGAGCGGAACAGTTCTCTTCCCGGCCGGTTTGCGCGATCGACTTGCGCGCATCATGCCGGAGTCTCCGCTGCTCGACACCGGGGCGGGACATGATGCCGGCGTGATGAGCGCACGGGTCGAGTCGGCGATGCTCTTCGTGCGCAACCCCACGGGTGTCTCGCACTCGCCGGAAGAATACGTGGAGGCGGATGATGCGGAAGCAGGGGCAATCGCCCTCGCCGATGCGCTGCAGGCGCTTCTCACACCGGCTTGATTTACGGTAACAGCAGCAGTTTGCCGATGTGCTCGGACGACTCCAGGCGCTGGTGTGCTCGACCGGCGTCGGCGAGGGCGAAGCGACTGTCGATCACGGGCACCACCTGGCCGGTCACCACGAGAGGCCAGACGTTCTCCCGCACGCTGGCGAGGATCTCGTCTTTCTCCGCGGCGGGACGAGCGCGCAGGGTCGACCCGTGGATCGACAGCCATCGTCGCATCACAAGTCCGAAGTCGAGAGTCCCGGTCTCACCGCTGAGATTCGCGATGTTGACCAGTCGGCCGCGCGGTGCGAGCGAGTGCAGGTTGCGGTCAAGGTAGGCGCCGCCGATCGAATCGAGGATCACGTCGACGCCCCTGCCGTCGGTCGCCGTCGACAACTCGTCCGCGAAATCCGACTGACGGTAGTCGATCAGGATCTCTGCACCCAGTTGTTCGCACGCGGAGAGCTTCGCCGGAGATCCCGCAGTCACGGCGACGAGGCAGCCGAACGCCCGGGCCAGCTGGATGGCGATCGTGCCGATCCCGCTCGACCCTCCGTGCACAAGAAGCGTCTCGCCCGCCCGAAGGCCCGCGGTGAGGAACACGTTCGACCAGACTGTCGCGATCGCTTCGGGCAAGCCCGCGGCTTCCACCAGGTCGAGGGAGTCCGGCACGGGCAGGAGCTGACCGGCCGCCGCGACGGCGAGGGATGCATAGCCCCCACCGGGGAGTAGGGCACATACGCGGTCACCCACCGCCCAGTCGCTCACCCCCGGGCCAAGCGAGCGGATGATGCCCGAGACCTCCATGCCCGGAAGGGGGGAGGCGCCGGGAGGAGGCGGGTAATGTCCCTCTCGTTGGCTGATGTCGGCACGGTTGACACCGGCGGCCGCGACTTCGATCAGCACCTCTCCGTGACCCGGGGCGACATCGGACAGGTGGGTGTAGACCAGAGCGTCCGCACCCCCGGGACTGGGGACAGTGATGGCATGCATTCCTGAACGCTACGCCCAGCCGCTGCAACTAGGTTGGAGGTCATGCCACTTGCACCGGATGCCATCGCCCTCGCCGCGTTGCTACCGGGCATCTGGCGCGTGGGCGCCACGAACTTCGCGATGTGGCTCAGCGGCGACCGGCTCCACCCGCAGTTCCGCTACGACCTGAAGACCGCAGATCCGCTGGTGTTGGACGACGTGGTCAGCTTCAGGACCGCGCATGGCGTCGAAAAGACCATCGTCGGTGTGGACCGGCTTCACCTGGATGGGACCGGCGGCGACACCTTCGTCTGGCGCGGCACCCGCCTCCTCAGTTTCGTCACCAGTCGCTGGTCGGTCGTCGGCGCGACGGAGGATTCGAACATCCTGGTTATCCGTTTTGCGAAGTCCTTTCTCAGCCCCGCCGGCGTCGACGTGATCGTGCGAGAGGGCACTGATTCTCACGCCTTTCGCACCCAGGTCGCCGCCCTGTCCGAGTCCCTCGGCCTCACCGACGGCGAGTTCGCCAGCCTCACTTGGCTCGAGCTCGCCGACTGATCCGTTTCTTCAGGCCCGGCTGTAGCCCAGCGCCCGCAGCACCGCCCGCGGGCGTTCGACCGCCCCGAAATGACCGCAGTCCGGAATCACCGTACGCACGCTTGACGGCAGGAGCCGCCCGAGGCGGTCGAGGTCATCCTGGGTCACGAAGACGTCTCGGTCGCCTTTGGTCGCACGCACCGGACACTCGATCCGCGTCCAATGCGCATCCGCGTCGTAGCCCTTGGTCACGCTTGCTGCCGTGACGAAGGATCGCGGACGCACCTCGACGGCAAGGGCGTGTCCTTGGGACCGCGGTACCGCCCGCCAGTGTCGGAAGAGTGGAAAGGTCGCCGGGCGCAGAATCCCGATGGCGCCGATCCCGCGCACCAGGGCCGGGCCGGCCGGGCCGAGCACCGCGAGGAATTGCATCACCCGCCAGAGCATCGTGAATCCCGGGAGCTCTCGGAAGTGTCGCACCGGATGCTCGACGGAGTGGATGATCGAGAACGTCGTACCCGACACCATCCCCACCGAGAGCACAGCCTGGGGCCAGATCGAGGCCATGTGCAGGGCGATGAACCCGCCGAGGGAGTGGCCGACGAGATCCCACTCGGTGTACCCGAGCTCTTCGGCCATGTCCTTCACGAGTGAACAGATCGCGAATACCGGATCGTCGACAGTCGTGTCCGCGAGTGTCGCCGCTCCCCAGCCCGGCAGGTCGAAGACCACGACATCGCCGAGGTCGATGCGGTCTGCGGCCGCAGCCTGCAGCAGCGGGGTCCAGGTGGTCCACGATCCGGCGGCTCCGTGAAGAAACAGCGTCGCACGCGTCGATGCGCGACGCGCTGGATGTCTCGCCACGCAGGTCCCGAGCGGGCTCGACACCGTCGTGGTGGCGAGGCCGAGCGCATCGGCATCGCTGATGAGTTCGAATGGCGCGTAGTTTTCGAGCGTGACGGTGCTCATGCGCCATCCTCCCCGATGATGACCTCGCGTACCCGGCGCAGGTCTTCGAGCAGCGACCCGACAAGGATCCAGTTGTCGGGATCGGGGGATGCGATCGTCAGCGGTGCGGTGAGTGCTGGCGGCTCCGTAGTGATCGGAGCAGGCTCGACCCTCGGCGCGTCGCGGGCCAGCAAGAGGAGGTCGTGAGCGGCCCGATCGAGTTCAAGCGCGATCAGAGCGACGAACTCGTCGTCGACCAGCCGAGAGTTGTAGTTGTCGTGCAAGGCACGGGCCATGCCTGTGACGCGAGTCACGAGGGTGCCAAGCGATTCGAGCAGGTCACGATCGTGCTCGAGTCGCTCGCGGTAGCGTGCCCGACGCGGATTGAGCATGAGGGATTCGTCCGCTCGCACCAGCGCGTCGCTCGCGGAGTTTCGTCGCCCGGGCAGTTCGCGTGCGGCCGCGAGCAGTGCAGCCAGTTGCACGCCGGTTTGCGGCGTGCGCAGGGCGGTTGCAAAGGAGGACAGTGTGCTGGCAACCTTCTCTGCGAGGCGCACAACGGAGTCGTGGGCGGGAGTGAGCAGCACCGGCGGCACGATGATGGCATTCACGGCCAACCCGACCACGGCGCCGATCACCGTCTCGATCACCCGGTTGACCGCATACCCGGGAGTGTTGGTACCGATCGCAATTACCAGCATCGCACTGATCGGAATCTGATTGGCCGAACCCGGCGACAGACGCAGCGCCCAGGCGAACAGGAGTGACACGACGATGATGCCGAGCACGATCCAGCTCGAGTGCCCGAACAGGACACCGGCGGCATAGGCCAGCACGACCCCGAAGATCACGCCGACACTGCGTTCGATCCCCTTGGCGAGGGACTGGTTCACACTCGGCTGCACCACGAGCAGCGCCGCGATCGCCGCGAAGATCGGAAGCGGTTGCCCGAGCGTCACCGTGCAGATGAGCCAGGCGATGATGGCGGCGACCGAGGTCTTGATCACCTGGAGCAGGGGACTGCGTGACGAGGCGCGCAGCGAGGCCATCAGTCGCATCCCCCAAGAGTATCCGGAGGCGATGGGTCACCCGCACGGTCATCAGCGGAGGCCTCGGAGGCCCGGTGAGCGAAGGATTGCGGACGGTTATTCGGTGGGGAGCTGTGGGCCGCTGAGGTCGCCGGTGGTCGGCGGAGCGACCGTTGGGGAAACGACGGCGGGCGAAACGACGGCGGGCGACACGACGATGACAGAGGAGTCTCCAGCGGCCGGGCGCGGGGCACCAGTATCGGCCGAGGCGACGGTGGATCCGCCGATCGCGACACTCACGAGCAGGGCGCTCGCGAGGATGCCAGCCGCAGAAGCTCCGCTTGCTGCCGCGGTCACTCCGGTCAGCAGTCCCGTGCGGCGCGAGCGCCTCACAAAAACGGCGATGGCTACGAGGGCGACTGTCGCAATAGAGACAGTGAGCACTAGTGGCAGGGTAATCGCATCGGTCGCCGCGGATGCGGCAGCAAGCGCAGCATTCATGTGCTGGCTGTTCCTTTCGGGTAAGGAACGGTTCATGTCGGGTACATGAACTGAGCATCGGTCTGTCCGTCTTTTGGGGGACATCGGATCGATAAAAATGAACGTACCAGCCCCTGATTCGCGGGGCAAGCCAGAATGTGCCCCAATTTGGGGGCATGGCGGGCAATCTCACCGGTGAGGCCAGTAATTACGAGCTTTCTGCTCTGCAATTCCGATCGAGACCGCGGGATCCACCTCCGGTATGAGGGGCATGATTGCAAGGCGGCGAGATGAGAGGCTTCTCATCCGTTTCTCCCATCGGTCTCATGGCCGAAATCCAGACTCGTCACGAGGCGGGACAACCGTCGGCACCCGGATCGTCCGCGGCAGCACCGCGAAGGATTCGACACAGCTCCGACCAGTGCATTAGGGGAAGGCAGTTTCCATGAATATCCCGCGCAAAATCGTGCTCACGGGGGTAATTACGCTCGGAGTGTGTGCACTGGGTTCGGCCGGAGCAGCGGTCGCCCACACCTTCACAATCGAGGACCGCACCGGTGAGGCGCAGAACATCGCCCCGGTGATGACGGGCACCACCAGCCCTTCGCCGAGCGAGTCCCCGTCCGCTGACGAGTCGGAGGATCCGACGGATGCCGCCAGCCCCTCGCCGAGTGCGTCCCCATACGCTGACGAGTCGGTCAAACCGGCGGATGCCGCCAGCCCCTCGCCGAGCGCGTCCCCGCACGGTGACGAGTCGGAGAATCCGACGAACACGACGACAGTGGCCCCCGCGCCCCCCGTAAATATTGATGAAAACGACAGTTCAGCTGACGACAAGGGCGGGTCTGGGGATTGATGTTCGGGATACAGTGAACCGTGCTCCACGTCGATTAGTGGGGGCGCCGGCGACGGGGGTTCCTCGGCGGATGCGACCTCGGTGACGATTCGGGCGACACCGGCGTACAGCACTGACAGCACACCCAGCCCGGGCAGGTGCGCAGGATGGGCTACCTCAAGCGGTAGCCCATCCCGCGCACCGTTTCTATGCGCTCCGCCCCGAATTTCGCGCGCAGGTACCGCACATACACATCCACGACGTTCGACCCGGGGTCGAAGTCGAATCCCCAGACCCGGCTCAGCAACTGTTCCCGGCTGAGCACCTGGTCGGGATGCCGGAGGAACTCCTCTGCGAGGCCGAACTCCCGGGCGGAAAGATCGATGGTTCGCGACCCGATCGTTGCGCGTCGGGTGCGGGTGTCGAGGCTGAGGTCGCCGTGCGACAGCACGGTTCGCTCAGCGGGAACAGCGTCCTGCGCCCGCAGTCGGATGCGGGCGAGCAACTCGTCGAACCGGAACGGCTTGGACATATAGTCGTTGGCGCCGCTTTCGAGACCGGCGACGGTATCGGCGCCCGAGTCCCGGGCCGTCAGGATGATGACCGGAATGGCGGAGCCAGACGCACGAAGTCGGCGTAACACCTCAAATCCGTCGAGCCCGGGGAGTCCGATGTCGAGCACGACGAGGTCGAAGGACCCAATCGATGCGAAGTCGAGAGCGTCACTGCCGTTGGTCACGACGTGGGAGCTGTAACCGGCAGCCTTGAGTCCCTTTTCGATGAAGGAGGAGATCCGCTTCTCGTCTTCGGCGATGAGGATCCTCCTCATCCGTCCCTCCCCGACTCGTCTCGAGGGAACGCGGGCCCAAGCGGCAGCTCCAGGGTGAAGGTGGACCCGATCGCAGGGGCGCTCTCCAGGCGAACCACCCCATGGTGGGCGTGGACGATCGTCGTGACGATCGCGAGTCCGAGGCCCGCCCCGCTCTTGCCGCGCCCCTCCTCCTCGCGCCGGAACCGCTCAAAGATGCGCTCGTGCGCCTCAGGAGTTATTCCCGGGCCGAAATCGGTCACCCAGAGCTCGAGGAATTCCTCTCCGGCGTCTTCGACGACCCTGCTGCCGATCTCGATGGGGAGCCCGGGTGTCCCGTGGCGATTGGCATTGGCGGCGAGCTGCACCCACGCCTGGGTGATGCGGGCGGGGTCGAGCTCTGCCACGGCATCCGCGGTCTCCATGAGCCTCCAGTCCCTGCCCGGGATCGCGGACAGCTTGCGATACACCGTCTCGGTGAGGCTGCGCACGTCGGTCGGTTCGATGGCGACGCCGGAGAGGCGTTGAACGGAGGCCAGCAGCGAGATATCCGCGACGAGAAGGTTCATGCGGTCCAGTTCGTCGATGGCGAGGGCACGGATCTCGGCAACCTGCGACGGGTCGTCAACCTCCAGCAGTTCGAGTTGACCGCGCACGATCGTGATGGGCGTCTTGAGCTCATGGCCGACGTCGTCGAGAAGTTGCCGTTGACCCTCGAGCGAGGTTTGAAGACGGTCGAGCATCTCGTTGACGGTCACCGTGAGCTCGGAGACGTCATCACCGCCGGCGACCGGGATGCGCTCGAACAGGTCCGATCCCGTGATGCGTCGTGCGGTGTCGCGCAGCATTCGAATCGGGCTCAGAAGGCGACCGGCCACGAACCATCCGACGAGGCCTACCGCCACCAGCGCGACCGCGGCTACCAGCAGGAACGTATGGAAGGCCTGTGCAATCGGCCAGAGTTCGGCGTCGATACTGTAAGCGGCCACGTAGATACCGGTGGCACGGTCGCCGGCAGCCCTCACTGGCACCGCAAGATAGCGGAGGGCACCGCGCGAGCCCACGTCTGTGCCGAGCACGACGCCCCCGGGTTTCGTCTCGCTGTTCACCCGCGTGATGAGGGCCGTATCCTTCTCAAGCGAAACGCCCACCTGGCTGCCGGGAACGACCGCTGCCTTGCCGTCGATGACGCCGAGAATCCCCTCATTGGTGTCGGGGGTGATCTGCTGGATGGCGGCGGTCAACAGCTCGCGCACGCTCGGATACTTCTTCTCGACCGCGATGGATCGCAGGCGACTCGCGGTGTCCTCGAGTCGCTGGTCTACCTGTGCCAGTACGCGCTCCCGCTGCACCAGGAACGCCGTGCCGCCGGCGATCGTCATCCCGGCCGCGGCGACCACCAGCATCGTCGCGAGGATGCGCACGCGAACCGACACGGTGATGGGACGGCGGGGTGGCATCCCCTCATTATCGAGGAGAGATACCCAGCCCGTGCCAAGATGAGAGAGGTCTCACGGGCGTACCGTGACGACTGCGACCCCGGTCTGACCGCCGTCAATCCGTCTGTCGAAAAACCTCGTAGCAACCAGGAGACCTCGTGCCCGAGACCAGCGCAGCCCGAACCATCGACATCCCCGGTCTCGCGGGCGCCAGCGCCGGGCTCACCGGTGAATTCGTCGTTCCCGCGGGGGAGGGGCCGTGGCCGGGCGTTGTGCTCGTTCACGAGGCCTTTGGCATCAACGACGTGATGCGCCGGCAGGCCGAGCGTTTCGCCCGGGCCGGCTATCTGGCCCTGATGCCCGACCTCTTCACCGAGGGCGGGGCGCGCAAGTGTCTCAACCAGACCTTCCGCGAGCTCAGCGCCGGCGCCGGACGCTCGTTCGCCGACATCGAGTCGGCACGGCAGTTGCTCATCGCCCGGGAAGACTGCACCGGCGGGGTGGGCGTCATCGGTTTCTGCATGGGCGGCGGCTTCGCGCTCGCGGCCGCAAGCCTGGGCTTCGGTGCCGCCTCGGTCAACTATGGCCGTTTGCCGAAGCAACTCGACGAGTCGCTCGTGGGTTCCTGCCCGATCGTCGGCAGCTACGGCGGCACAGACGGTTCGCTGAAGGGCGCCGCACAGAAGCTCGAGGATTCCCTCACTCGGCTGGGAATCGAGCACGACGTGAAGGAGTATCCCGGGGCGGGGCATTCGTTCCTCAACGACGCAGAAAGCGGACCGCCCGCGCTGCGATTCCTGTTCAAGCGAATCCTCGGCGCAGGCCCGAACCCCGAGGCAGCAGGGGACGCGTGGAAGCGGATCGACGCGTTCTTTGCGGAGCACCTGGCAGTGAAGAACTAGACGTTTTGCCGGCTGCTCGCCTCCGCGATGGCGTCGGCCGCGCGCACCAAGGCCAGGTGGGACAGTGCCTGGGGGGTGTTGCCGACCTGCCTCGAATTGGCTACGTCGTACTCCTCGCTGAGCAACCCGAGGTCGTTGCAGAAGCTCACCAGGCGATCCATCAGGGTTCGCGCATCGGCTTCCCGGCCGCTGCGGGCGTACTGCTCGACCAGCCAGAACGAGCAGGCGAGAAACGGATGCTCGCCCGCGGGCAGCCCGTCAACGCCCGACTCGGTGCGATAGCGCATGAGGAGCCCGTCGTGCAGTAGCTCCTCCTCGAGAGCGGCGACGGTTCCGAGCATCCGCGGGTCGTCTGCAGCGACGTACCCGACCTGCGAGAGCAGCAGGAGCGAGGCGTCCACCCCGGTGCTGCCGTAGTACTGCGTGTAAGTGTTGCGGGAGTGGTCGAATCCCCGTGACTCGATCTCTGAACGAACTTCTTCGCGCAGTCGGGTCCATCGCCGGACGGGCCCGTCGAGACCGAAGTCGGTGACGGCCCGAATCGCACAGTCGAAGGCGGCCCAGATCATGGCCCGCGAGGAGACGAAGTCACGTTGCGGTCCGCGGATCTCCCAGATGCCATTGTCCGGACGGCGCCAGTTCTCTTCCACGTAGGCCATGAGGGCTCTCTGTAACGGCCACGAGAACTCGCCTTCGGCTACCCCGAGTTTGCGGGCCGATTGCAGGGCGATCATGACCTCCCCGAAGATGTCACCCTGATACTGCCGCCAGGCGTCATTGCCGACCCGCACCGGGGAGGCTCCGTCGTAGCCGGGAAGGCTGTCCACCTCCCACTCGGTAAGTCGACGCTCGCCCGCCAGCCCGTACATGATCTGCACGTCACCCGGGTCGCCGGCGACCGCGCGCAGCAGCCACCCCCGCCAGGAGTTCGCCTCCTCGTGAAATCCGTGCTTGAGCAGCACGTTCAGGGTGAGCGAAGCATCGCGCAGCCAGACATAACGGTAGTCCCAGTTGCGACTGCCGCCGAAAGACTCGGGAAGACTTGTGGTCGCGGCCGCGACGATTCCGCCGGTGTCTTCGTGGGTCAGCGCCCGAAGAACGAGCAGCGAGCGGTGCACCTCGTCATGGTAGATCGGCGAGGTTACGCAATGGGATGCCCAGTCCTGCCACCAGCCGGCGGTCTCGGCGAGGCGGTCGTCCACGACGGTGGGGGACGGAGGCAGCCGGTGCGAGGGGTACCAGGTCATCGTGGCATCCACCGTCTCCCCGGCGCCCACGGTGAACTCGGCGACGTGCGTGTGGTCGGATGCCCGCAGCTCCGGTCCACGCATGATGACGGCATCGGGCCCGGCGACCGCCACGAGTCCGTGCCCGTGTTCGTCCTGCACCTGGCGCACCCAGGGGAGGGACTCCGAATAGTTGAACCGGAACCGCAGGTCCATCATCATCGGCACGCTGCCTCGGATGCCGGTGACCCGGCGGATCACATCCGCACGCCGGTCGCCGTGCGGCATGAAGTCGGTGACCTCCACTTCGCCGTCCGCGGTCACCCACCGGGTCACGAGGATGAAAGTGTCTTCTTCGTACCGTCGGGACGTCGACACGATCTCACCGGCGGGGGCGAGAAGCCAGCGTCCGTGATCCTTCGTGCCGAGAAGTGCTCCGAAGGTGGACGGGGAGTCGAACCGGGGAAAGCAGAGCCAGTCGATGCTGCCGTCTCGCCCGACCAGACCGGCCGTATGGCAGTCGCCGATCAGGGCGTAGTCCTCGATGCGCAGAGCCATTTGGCCATTCTTGCAGAGGTAGCCTGTGCTCATGACTGACCACATCGGAACTCTTGTCATACTCGGGGCGGGCGGGGATTTGACCGGGAGATTGCTGCTCCCCGGGCTCGGCCAGTTGCTCAGCAGCTCCCGGGGCTATGACCTGCGACTGATCGGCGTGGGATCCGACCCGATGACGGACGCCGAGTGGCGTGCCCGTGTCGTCGGATCCTTCGCCTCTGGGGGATCCACGAGCACCCGGTCAACCACAGTGGCGAAGAATTCGGTCTACCTCCAGGCCGACGTGACGAACCCGGCCGACCTCACCCGCATCCTCGCTGCCGCTACCGGTACGCCCGCGCTGTACTTCGCGCTGCCACCGCACGTGACGATTCGCTCGATCGCTGCACTCGAGAAGGTCAGGCTGCCCAAGGGCACAGTGCTCGGGCTGGAGAAGCCGTTCGGCACCGACTTGCGGAGCGCCCAGGCGCTCAACCGGCAGCTCGTGAAGCTCCTGCCGGAGAAGCACATCCACCGGGTCGACCACTTTCTCGGAAAGTCGACCGTTCTCAACCTGCTCGGTCTCCGTTTCGCCAACCGCATCTTCGAGCAGGTCTGGAGCGCGGAGCACATCGAGCGGGTGGACATCGTCTTCGACGAGACACTGGGCCTGGAAGGCCGCGCCGGATACTACGACAAGGCCGGTGCTCTCGTCGACATGGTCCAGAGCCACCTGCTTCTCGTGATGGCGCTCGCCACCATGGAGCCGCCGTCGAGCCTCGACGCCGACGACCTGCGCGGTTCGATGGCCCAGGTGCTGCGTGCCTGCCATGCCTGGAAGGGCGACCCGGTGGCCGCCGGCCGCCGTGCCCGCTACGCGGGTGGCACGATCGACGGGCGAAAACTCCCCGCCTACGTGAAAGAGGACGGGGTGCATCCGGAGCTCGAGACCGAGACGCTCGCGGAGGTGACCGTCGGAATCGAGAACTGGCGGTGGGCGGGCGTTCCGTTCCGACTGCGGTCGGGAAAGGCCATCGCCGACAAACGCCAACAGATCGTCGTGACCTTCAAGGACGTGCCGCATAGGCCCTACGGCTTCACCGGCAACCCGGGGCCTGCGCGGCTGACCATCTCGCTGACCCCGGACAGCATCGAGCTCGACCTCAACATCAATGGCGAAGACGATCCATTCACCCTCGACCGGGTCAGCCTTGACGTGCAATTCGCGACAGGGGAACTGGGGCCCTACGGAGAAGTGCTGCACGGCATCCTCTCCGATGACGCCACACTGTCGGTGCGGGCAGACGCGGTAGAGGAGTGTTGGCGTATCGTTGCGCCGATCCTCTCGGCCTGGCGTAACGGGGCGGTGCCGATCGACAGCTACCGCGCCGGTTCCGCGGGGCCAACGGCCTGGCGTTAGCGCACCACGGTGGTCACCGGCCGATCCGGTGAGACGGATTCCCACGCGCCGCTCGCCAGACCTGGTGTCATGTTTCAGGTCTACCGACAGGGGAGCAACACACGGAGGTCTCGGCTAGAACACACCTGAATCGGCCAGTCTCTCGGCGAGGCCGGCTCCGTCAGGAGCGTAGACCCACGGCGCGGACCGGCTCGGGTGCGCTTCGGACTTGCTCCGTCCTCCGGCAAGAACCGCCTCGCTATTTGAGAGTTGGCGGATCGCCACGGCCTCGACGTTATGTGGATGGCTGTCAGCGAACTGCCCGTAGATCTCTTCGTCGTGCTGCCCGTCGTCTCCGACCAGCAACCAGCGCACATCCGGAAACTCCCGCGAGAGCCTATTGAGCGTGTCGACCTTGTGGTTCCGGCCGCTGCGAAACCAGCGATCGTGCGTCGGTCCCCAGTCGGTGAGCAGAAGTGGACCGGTCGGATAGAGATTGCGCGACAGGAAGCGGGTGAGGGTCGGCGCCACATTCCACGCGCCAGTCGAGAGATAGAAGACGGGGATGCCTGGATTCGACCGCGTCAGTCGCTCGTACAGTACGGCCATGCCTGGCACCGGTCGCCGCGCATGCTCGTCAAGCACGAAGGTGTTCCAGGCGGCGAGGAGGGGGCGGGGGAGAGCCGTGACCATCACCGTGTCATCCACGTCGGAGATGATGCCCACCGTCACCGCCGGGTCCACGATGAAGACTGTCGCCTCCACCGTCTCCGTCTCGTCGGTACGCAGGGTGATGGTGTGCCAGCCCGGGGCGAGGTCGACTTCGAGCACCGTGTCGACGACACCGCCGCGGTCGGCGTCGACGCGCTGCTCGAGGTTCCCGATCCCGATCGTGACCGCGATGTTCTTGCCCGGCACGCTCGTGAAACTGCGCCATCCACGGATCTTCTTGTAGCGCGGATCGGTTCCTGCGGTCGGCTTCGTGAGTAGCACGCGACAGAGCACCCTCGCCCATCCCGGTGCCCCATAACCGGCATAGGGCACGACGGTGGGGAGGTGTCCGCGGCGCCGGGCACGCTTCTCCCGGAAGTCGTGCATCGCGTCTTCCACACGCGCTGCCAGGTGGAGGATCGGCTCTGCTCCTGTTGCGGTGGCTGACGCTTTCGGGGTCCGTGCCATGGGTCAAGTCTTTCACGTCTGCGACCCGGTCTTGCCGTCTACAGACCGGTCGGATCAGTGCACAGACCCGTCATTTCTGTCAATCAACACAGTTCGTGATTTAAGCGCAAGAAATCCGCGCCCCCGTCTCGGGGGCGCGATAGTATACGGACTGACATAAATCGAGGAGTTGCATTGGCCGATCACAACCACACGGAAGTCGCCGCGGACGGCAGCGCACTGTTGCGCAACGAGCCGGTCCAGGCACGCAGCACGGCGAGGCTCGCGAGCCTCCTTGATGCCGCCGCTGCGATCATCGACGAGATCGGTTACGAGCGACTGACCACGGCCATGGTGGCCGAACGGGCCGGTGCCTCGATCGGCACCGTCTATCGCTATTTTCCCGACCGCATAGTCGTGCTCCAGAGCCTGAGTGCTCGCTCGCTCGGCGGGTTCGTCGAGGGCACCCGCAGGACCATGCTCGACCCCGCCCACGCGACCTGGTGGGATGCCGTGGGTGCCTGCATCGTCGGCATGACCACGGCCTTCCGCTCATTGCCAGGCTTCCGGTCGCTCCGTCTCGGTGACGTGCTCGATGTGCGTCCGGCACTGTCGGCCCAGTCGGGAAGCACCGTTGTCGCTACTGCTGGCGCTGCTGTGATCTCTGAACGATTCGGCCTTCCCCTCGACGACCTGGCCCACCGCCTCGAGGTCGTTATCGTCGTGGCCGACTCGCTGCTTTCGCGTGCATTCGCCTCTGACTCGAACGGGGACTCGAAGCTCATCGACGAAGCCACGACCATCTCGAAGGCCTATCTGACCGGCTTCTACGGCGATCCAGGCCAAGACTAGGCTGCGTATTCCTCTGGGCGTGCGGTTCGATATCACCGCGTCATCCGATGTCTTTCGGGGGGTGCAAACCCTCGACATCAGCTATTTGTGATTTTCAGTAGCCGATAATGGTGGATAGCTAGAAGAGTCCGGCAAGTGTCGATTCGTGTATCCCACGAGGAATGAGCCGCCCCATGATCGAGTTCCGCAGTGTAAAAAAACAGTTTCCTGACGGCACGGTGGCCGTCGAAGACTTCAGCCTGGTGCTCCCCTCGCGCAAGACGACCGTCTTGGTCGGGTCGTCCGGATCGGGCAAGACCACCCTGCTGCGCATGATCAACCGTATGGTCGATCTGTCCTCCGGAACGATCGAGATCGACGGAGAAGACACCTCCCAGCTCGAGCCCGTCGCCCTGCGGCGGCGCATCGGCTATGTCATGCAGAACTCCGGCCTGCTGCCGCACCTCACAGTGGTTGACAATGTCGCCACCGTTCCGGTGCTCAACCGGGTGCCCAGGAAACGGGCGAGGCAGGATGCCCTCCGCCTGCTCGACACGGTTGGTCTCGACCGAGCGCTGGCCGATCGTTACCCGAGCCAGCTCTCCGGCGGCCAACAGCAGCGCGTCGGCGTCGCTCGGGGTCTCGCCGCGGACCCCAACATCCTGCTCATGGACGAGCCGTTCGGAGCCGTCGACCCGATCGTGCGTGCGGAGCTCCAGACCGAGCTCCTCCGCCTGCAGCGTGAACTCGATAAGACGGTGGTGTTCGTCACCCACGACATCGACGAGGCATTCCTGCTCGGCGACCAGGTGGTCATCCTCGAGAAGGGGGGCCGCATCGCGCAGGTCGGCTCACCCACCGAGATCCTCTCGGCGCCCGCCAACGAGTTCGTCGCCACCTTCATCGGTGCCGACAGAGGCAAGCGAGAGCTGAGCATCCGAAGCACGCCGAGCGGAGACATCCTCGTGGATGCCGACGGCCGCGCCGCTGGTGTGCTGGTCGGTGAGCCCGGCCTGATTGGCAACCCTGGCCTGATTGGCAACCCTGGCCTGGTCGGCAACTCTGGCCTGATCGGCAACCCTGGCGGGGTCGCGCGATGACCTGGCTGTTCAACAACGGCGATCTGATCGGCCAGCTGGTTGTCGCCCATCTGCTCATCGCGATCCCCCCGATCATCCTGAGTTTCGTGATTTCTGTGCCGATCGGCTGGGTGGCGAATCGTTTTTCCTGGAGCCGAGGAACGCTCCTCACTGTCCTCGGCCTGCTCTACGCCATCCCGTCCCTGCCACTGTTCATCATCCTTCCTCTGGTCATCGGTTCCGGTTTGCGAGACTCGGTGAACCTGGTGGTCGCACTCACGCTCTACGGGATCGCGCTCATGGTGCGTACCTCCGCGGATGGGCTCGCCTCGGTCGACCCTGACGTCCGCCAGTCCGCCAGCGCGGTGGGGTTCTCGGCGAGTTCCCAGTTTTTCCGGGTGGAACTGCCGCTTGCCGGCCCGGTGCTTCTCGCGGGGATCCGGGTTGTCGCCGTGAGCACGATCAGCCTGACAACGGTGGGGGCGGTGATTGGCATCGACAGTCTCGGATCACTCTTCACTGACGGATTCCAGCGCGGCATCGCCGTCGAGATCCTCACGGGAATCGTGCTCACCATCATGCTCGCACTCGGCATCGATGCACTCCTCGTGCTCCTCGGCCGGATTCTCATGCCGTGGGTCGCGGTCAACTCCGGCCGGGTGGCTCGCCGCGAGCGTCGTCGGACGCAACGGGCGGTGACCGCATGAATATCTTCATGCAGGGCATCCTGTGGGTGCTGGATCCGGCGCACTACGGGGGAGTCGATGGAATCGAGACCCGGGTGGGGCAGCACCTGCTCATCAGTGTCGGCGTGCTCGCCGTCGCCTCGATCATCGCGATCCCTCTCGGGTACGTAATCGGCCACACCGGCAGGGGGCGTTCGCTGGCGATCGGGGCGTCGGGAGCGATCCGTGCCCTGCCGACTCTCGGGCTGCTGATCATCATCGCCCTCGTGGTGAACGTCGGTCTGCTCGCTCCCTTCATCGCTCTCGTGGTCCTGGCGATTCCCTCGATACTTGCCGGGGCCTACTCGGGCTTTGAAGCAGTGGATCGGCGGGGCATCGACGCCGCCCGTGCCGTCGGCATGACCGAGCTGCAGATCGTCGGTCGGGTCGAGATGCCTCTCGGTCTTCCGCTGCTGATCGGAGGGCTGCGGACCGCATCGCTCCAGGTGATCGCAACGGCCATGCTCGCCGACTATGTCGGAGGTGGCGGTCTCGGGCACTTCATCTTCCTCGGCCTCAAGACCAACGACTATCCCCAGATGCTGGCGGGATCGATCGTCGTGATCCTGCTCGCCATCCTCTCCGAAGTGCTGTTCAGCATCGTCCAACGGCTCGTCATACCCGCGGGTGTCACAGCCGGACGACCTCAAGATGTCCGCGTGAAGTCGACCCGATCTCGCGCGGCCCTGGGTTAATCCCCCTCACAGTAAGGAAGCAGTCACATGTTCACAGCAAGAAAAGGCCGGCTCGTCGCACTTGGCGCAGTCGTGGTTGGGGCAGCAATAGCCCTTTCAGGGTGTGCGTCGAGTAACCCCATCTCCGGAGGCTCGGGTTCGGGAGCGAAGACGACCCTCGTGGTCGGATCGCAGGACTACTACTCCAACGAGATCATCGCCGAGATCTACGCGCAGGCGCTCGAGAACGGCGGATTCACAATCGACCGCCAGTTCAAGATCGGCCAGCGCGAGGTTTACCTGCCGGAGCTGGAATCGGGAAAGATCGATGTCTTCCCCGAGTACATCGGTAGCCTCGACCAGGCGCTCAACAAAAAGGCTGCCGGGGGCTCGGCAGCTGACGTGGCAAAGGATCTCGCATCGGTGCTGCCGACCGGGCTTCGCGTGCTCGACAAAGCGGGGGCGGCGGACCAGAACTCGTGGACCGTCACTTCGGCATTCGCCAAGAAGTACGAGCTCACCGACATCGCCTCGCTCAAGAAGGTCACCGAGCCGATCCTCGTCGGGGGCAACTCCGAGCTCGCGACCCGTCCGTATGGTCCAGACGCCCTGAAGGCCAAGTATGGGGTCACCACCGCCGGTCTCACTGCCATCGAAGACGGCGGCGGACCGCTGACGGTGAAGGCGCTACTCGACAACAAGATCCAGCTCGCCAACATCTACACCGCGAGCCCGCTCATCAAGACCGACAACCTGGTAGTGCTCAAGGACCCCGACAACCTGTTCTTCCCGGACAATGTCGCGCCGATCGTCTCGAAGAAGGTCACGACGAAGGCGGCAGACATCCTGAACAAGGTCAATGCAAAGCTGTCGCAGGCCGATCTCGTGAGCCTCAACTCCGAGAGCGTCACCGACCAGAAGTCGGCGCCGGCTATCGCCAAGGCGTGGCTTACCAAGAACGGCCTGCTCAAGTAGCGGACCCGGTTTGATCATGCGGGGTGCCCGGGCTAGTGCCCGGGCACTTCGTCTTTCTGCGGTTCCTCCCGCTGCATGTGCCGGGCCTCCGCGCGGGTGATCGCCTTCTTCACCAGTACCACGATGATGAAGAATACCGCGATGATCCCGGCGAACAGGTAGCCCGCGGAATGCAGCTGGGTCGACAGCTGGCGATACGATCCGGCGGCGAACCAGCCCACCGAGACATAGGCTGCGGCCCAGAGCACGCAGGCCGGCACGGTCCAGACCAGGAACTTGCGGTATCTCATGGTGCTCATGCCCACGGTGAGTGGGATGAGCGCGTGCAGTACCGGCAGAAATCGAGAAACGAACACCGCGATTCCGCCGCGCCGGTCGAGATAGGTTTCTGCG
>JBBRDX010000022.1:0-24498 GCA_038203515.1 Actinomycetales bacterium
GTCGAGTAGGTCGCGCAGCGACCGTATCGAGACCCGCGTCCGGTGGTCGAGTAGGTCGCGCAGCGACCGTATCGAGACCCGCGTCCGGTGGTCGAGTAGGTCGCGCAGCGACCGTATCGAGACCCGGATACGCTTGACCGATGCGTCTCAGCCAATTTTGGACCGCCGTTGCCGAGGAGTTTGGGCCGACACTCGGACGCACCCTCGCGCACGACCTCGTGCTCGGCGAACTCGGGGATCTCACGGCGGAACAGGCGCTCGCGAAGGGGCTCGACATCCGCGGCACCTGGCTCGCGCTCTGCCAGGCGACTGATGTGCCGGAGAGCCGTCGGCACGGTGTCGGCCAGCGCGAGCCCAAAGCCAGGGGCTAGGACCGAGGTCTCAGCGACCGTGGTCTCAGCAACACGGACCGGATGCTGCCCACCGCTGCCCACACCGCGAGTCCGGTAGCGATCCCAAGGGCTGTGCCGCCGAGGATATCGGTGAACCAGTGCACGTTGAGGTACAGGCGGCTATAGCCCATCGCGACCACGTAGATCACGCCGATGAGAGTGAACCACCGGCGCCGGATTAAGAGGGCGAGCACCACGACAAGGGACGCGGCCACCGCGGAATGTCCCGACGGATAGGCCGACAGTGTGACCGCGATCTCCCGATGCGGAGGACGTGGTCTCTCGAACACGGCCTTGAGCGACCCGACAGCCCACTGGGTCAACGGACGCAGCGGCAGCACCACCAGGGCGGCCCACACTCCGCGTGTGACCAACAGCACGACGGCCGCGATTGCCGGGATCACGAACAGGGTGAAGTTTCCGCCACCCAATTGGTTGAGCACGAGCGATGGTGCCTCGAGCCAGGGTGTGCGAAAGCCGGAGATCATCCGGTAGAGCGATTCGTCGATGGTCGTCGGTCGGCCAGAGAGAGTTGCATTGATCGTTGCACCACCGATGATGCAGAGCGCGAGGGCGATCGCGGCAGTGGCCAGCGCGAGCCCGCGATTCCGTCCGCTCGCCCAGGCACGCTCGATCCGGGCCGCGCGCGCGGGATGGTTTCTGCGAGAGACTCTGGGCATGGGCCCAATTCTCTTCTATCCGCCGGGATCTTCTCGGGGGGCCCGGCAGACATGGTTCGAATCCGCACGACACGCCGGTGCTCAACATTCGAACATGTCTTCGGTGTGGCGTAGTCTCCTTCACAGCGGTAGAAGACAACGGCTAGTGCACTGTATGACTCATCGGAGACAGCAATGTCCGCGGTGCCACGTACAGTTCGATTCGTTGGACCAAGCCACTGACAACAGCCTTGTCGCAGGTCGCGAGCACCTTGCAGGATCGGTGCTTTCGGCGAAGCGGCAGCCTATAGGCGCATCACCTCGACGCTAGAAGGAGCACCACAATGCCATCAGTTGCAGATCGCGAAAAGTCCCTCGAGACCGCCCTCGCCCAGATCGACCGCCAGTTCGGTAAGGGCTCCGTCATGCGCCTCGGCAGCGACGAACGAGCTCCCGTCGCGGTGATCCCGACCGGTTCGATCGCCCTGGATGTCGCTCTCGGTATCGGCGGATTGCCGCGTGGACGAATCGTCGAAATCTATGGCCCGGAGTCCTCGGGTAAGACAACCCTCACGCTCCATGCCATCGCCAACGCCCAGAAGGCCGGGGGAATCGCCGCCTTCATCGACGCGGAGCACGCCCTCGACCCGGAGTACGCCAAGGCGCTCGGCGTTGACATCGACGCCCTTCTCGTGTCGCAGCCCGACACCGGTGAGCAGGCTCTGGAGATCGCCGACATGCTCATCCGTTCCGGCTCGATCGACCTCGTCGTCATCGACTCCGTCGCCGCCCTCGTACCCCGTGCCGAGATCGAGGGAGAGATGGGCGATTCGCACGTCGGTCTTCAGGCCCGGCTCATGTCGCAGGCTCTTCGCAAGCTCACCGGTGGGCTCAGCCAGACCAACACCACCATGATCTTCATCAACCAGTTGCGTGAAAAAATCGGTGTATTCTTCGGTTCGCCCGAAACCACCGCGGGGGGCAAAGCGCTCAAGTTCTACGCTTCGGTGCGCCTCGACATCCGCCGCATCGAGACGCTCAAAGAGGGAACGGATGCTGTCGGCAACCGCACCCGGGTCAAGGTCGTGAAGAACAAGATGGCTCCGCCGTTCAAGCAGGCTGAGTTCGACATCCTCTATGGCACCGGCATCTCCCGCGAGGGCAGCCTCATCGACTTCGGTGTCGAGCACGAGATCGTGCGCAAGTCCGGCGCCTGGTACACCTACGACGGCGACCAGCTCGGACAGGGCAAGGAGAACTCCCGCAAGTACCTGATCGAGCACGCGGCGACCGCCAACGAGATCGAGCAGAAGATCAAGACCAAGCTCGGAATCATCGTCGACGCGAAGGCGGCGGCGGTCGCGGCATCGCAGGCGAAAGCCGATGCCAATGCGGAGCTGGCGGCAGCCAAGTCCGCAGGCACACTGACCGCGGCCTCCACCCCGGCGAAGGGTTCGCGCGCTAGCGCAGCCGAAGCCAAGGCGGCAGCCAACTCCGGTATCGCCGCGCTCGACAACCGCACCGCGATCGGGGCTTAGACCGTGGTCTCCGGTGACGGTCCGAAGCTTGCCCGGGTGAGCTATCTGCCCGGCGTAACGCCTGTGTCCGCACAGGAGAAGCCGTCGCCGGAGAAGCCGTCGCCGGAGAATCCCTCGCCGGAGAGCGGCCCCGCCGAGGTCGCGACCCTCCCTGACTTCGTCTCCTTCTTCGGAGCGCCTGTTGATTCGGACCCTGCCGATTCCGAGTCGCAAAGTGAGGGGTCTGGGGCAGAGGCCTTCGATAAAGGCAGCAAGCGCAGGGAGGTACGAGCCGAGAACGTGAGCATGCACGCCCTCACCCGGCGCGGCCTGTCGCGCTGGGAGCTCGAGAAGACCCTGCTGTCCCGGGAGCTGGACGAGGAGGTCGTCGAAGCCGAGCTCGACCGTCTCGAGGGGGTCGGCCTCCTCGACGATGCCGCACTCGCCGCGACTTTCGTGCGCACCCAGCACGATCGCAAGGGCCTCGGGCGGGGCGCCATCACCGCAGAATTGCGTCGTCGCCATATCGACCAGGAGCACATCAATGCGGCGCTCGAGCAGGTCGATGACGACGACGAACAGACCCGGGCGACGGAACTCGCCCTCAAGCGGGCGGGTCAACTCAGCTCCTACGACCTCGAGACGGCCAAACGCCGCTTGCACGGGTTCCTGTCTCGCAAGGGCTATTCGTCGGCAGTCGTGCGCGCCGCGATCGATGAGGCACTGTCCGCGCGTTCGAGCGGTGTGCGCTTCCGCTAGCGCCAAGCCCGCGCCCGTACGACCCGCATCCACATCCGCGCGACCAGCCAGCGGTCCCGCGCGATCAACCGGCGGTCCCGCGCGATCAACCGGCGGTTAAGCTTGGGGCACCATGACGCTCACCGCATCTCACGAGACCGACACCCCACAGACTGCAAGCCCCCGCACCTACGAGGTGCGCACCTTCGGCTGCCAGATGAACGTGCACGACTCGGAACGGCTGAGCGGTTCGCTCGAAGCGGCCGGTTACGTTCGCGCCGAGGGCGGCACCGCGGATGTCGTGGTCATCAACACCTGCGCGGTGCGTGAAAACGCAGACAACAAGCTCTACGGCAACCTCGGCTATCTCGCCTCGGTGAAGCAGAAGCACGAGGGTATGCAGATCGCCGTCGGAGGCTGCCTCGCCCAGAAAGACAAGAACGTCATCCTCGAGAAGGCACCCTGGGTCGATGTCGTCTTCGGCACGCACAACATGGGTTCGCTGCCCACGCTGCTCGAGCGAGCGCGTCACAATGGTGAAGCCCAGCTCGAGATCCTCGAGTCCCTGGACGTGTTCCCGTCTACCCTCCCGACGCGACGAGAGTCCACCTACTCCGGCTGGGTGTCGATCTCGGTCGGGTGCAACAACACCTGCACGTTCTGCATCGTGCCCGCTCTCCGGGGCAAGGAGAAGGACCGCAGGCCCGGGGACATCCTCGCCGAGATCCAGGCGATCGTGGACGACGGGGCGATCGAGGTCACCCTCCTCGGCCAGAATGTCAACTCCTACGGGGTCGAGTTCGGAGACCGGCAGGCGTTCAGCAAGCTGTTGCGCGCCGCGGGCGGGATCCGAGGCCTCGAGCGCATCCGTTTCACCAGCCCGCACCCGGCCGCGTTCACCGACGACGTCATCGAGGCGATGGCCGAGACCGACTCGGTGATGCCGCAGCTTCACATGCCCCTGCAGTCCGGTTCGGACCGGATCCTCAAGTCGATGCGCCGCAGCTACCGATCCGATAAGTTCCTCGGCATCCTCGACCGCGTGCGCGCCCGCATCCCGAACGCCGCGATCTCGACCGACATCATCGTGGGCTTCCCCGGCGAGACCGAGGAGGACTTCCAGCAGACCCTGCGTGTGGTCGAGCTCGCCCGCTTCGCGACCGCTTTCACCTTCCAGTACTCGATCCGCGAGGGCACGCCCGCCGCGACGATGGACAAGCAGGTTCCGAAGGCTGTCGTTCAGGAGCGTTACGAGCGCCTGGTCGCGCTGCAGGACCGCATCTCCTGGGAAGAGAACCAGAAGCTCATCGGATCCGAGGTGCAGGTCCTGGTCGGTGCCGAGGGGTCCAAGGATGCCGACACCCATCGGCTGTCCGGTCGCGCCGAAGACAGTCGGCTTGTGCACTTCGAAGTGCCGCCGCACAGCGATGTGCCGCGCCCCGGGGATGTCGTCTCCGTGCGCATCTCGGAGGCGAAGCCGTTCTATCTGCTCGCGGACTCCGCCGACGGCTCACCGCTCCTGATCCGGCGCACCAGTGCGGGAGAGGCCTGGGATCGTGCCCAGGCGGACTCCTGCGCAATTCCCTCCCCGGCGGGCGCCGCATCCGTTCCGACCCGTGTATCGCTCGGGTTCCCCACCCTGCGGATCGCGACGGCACCGATCTACGACCTGGACGACAGGCAGCGCTAGCGGCGATGCTCATCGTCATCGTCGGGGCCACCGGAACCGGCAAGTCCGGCCTGTCGCTCGACCTCGCAGACGAATACCGGGCAGCGGGCCAAGCCGCGGAGATCGTCAATGCCGATGCGATGCAGCTCTACCGGGGTATGGATATCGGCACCGCCAAGTTGGCATTGGAACATCGTCGGGCCATTCCCCATCACCTTCTCGATGTGCTCGATCCGCAGGATGAGGCGAGCGCCTCCGCCTACCAGGCGCAGGCGCGTGCGGCGATCATCGGCATCCTCGACCGCGGTGCGGTGCCGATCCTCGTCGGAGGATCGGGGCTGTACGTGTCGTCGGTGGTGTACGACTTCCGGTTTCCCGGCACCGATCCCGTGATCCGTGCCCGGCTGGAGCAGGAGTTGCTCGACCGCGGCCCAGGCCTGCTCCATAAGGACTTGACCGAGGTGGATCCGGATGCTGCGCTGTCGATCGGTCCGCACAACGGGCGCCGACTCGTGCGCGCACTCGAAGTCGTCGAGCTGACCGGCGCCCCGTTCGGGTCGGGTCTCCCCGCCGAGTCGGACTACTGGATGCCCACCACATCCATCGGTCTCAGCACTCCGCGGGAGCTGCTGGTGCACCGGCTCGACGACCGGGTGGCAGGCATGTGGTCTGACGGTCTCGTGGAGGAGGCGCGATCGCTCGAGGTCGCCGGCCTGGGAGTGACGGCATCGCGAGCGATCGGCTACGCGCAGGCCATCGCCCACCTGCACGGGGCGATCACCGAGGTCGACGCCATCGAGCAGACCCGAGTGCTCACCCGCAAGTACGCGAGGCGGCAGGTCGGCTGGTTCAGTCGCTATCCCCAGACGACCTGGCTCGACTCGGATGACCCGGACCGAGTGGCCGCCGCCCGCCGGATACTCTTGGATCATGCCTGACCTGCATTTCACCAAGGGCCAGGGAACCGGCAACGACTTCGTGTTCTTCGCCGATCCCGACGGCCTGATCGACCTCTCTGCGGCACAGATCGCGGCCATCGCCGATCGTCACTTCGGAGTGGGCGGTGATGGCGTCATCCGCGCGGTCCGCTCCAAGAATCTGCCCGCGGGTGCCGCGGCCCTCGCCGAGGATGATGCGGCGGAATGGTTCATGGACTACCACAACGCCGACGGATCGGTGTCGGAGATGTGTGGCAACGGCATCCGGGTGTTCGCGAAGTTCCTGATCCAGAATGAACTGGCGACGCTCGGCCAGGGGGAGACCCTGCCCATCGGCACGCGGAGCGGTGTGCGCGATCTCCAGCGCAACTCCTCCGGATTCCAGGTCGACCTCGGCCGCTGGTCGCTCGAGGGTGGTGAGCCGCTCGTGCGGGCGAAGAACCTGTCCGTGGCACGCCCCGGTCTCGGAATCACCGTCGGCAATCCGCACGTCGTCGTCGCCCTGTCGAGCGACGAGGAGCTCGAGAGCGCCGACCTGACTTTCATCCCCGTCCTCGAACCCGAGGCGGCGGAGGGCGCGAACGTGGAGTTCGTCGTGCCGATGGATCCTCTCGTCAAGGACGGCGTCGGGCGCATCAGGATGCGCGTGCATGAGCGCGGCAGCGGGGAAACCCTGTCTTGCGGCACCGGTGCTGCGGCAGCGGCTCTCGCGACGCGCTACTGGGCGGGCGCCGGAGCGCCGAACCAGTGGCGCGTCGAACTCCCGGGTGGCACGCTCGGAGTGCGGATATGGGCCGCCGAAGACGGCGAGCACGTCTCGCTGAGCGGACCGGCCGAGCTGGTCTTCGAGGGCGACCTCACGTACTGAGTGCCGACCGGTGGGGTTCATACTTGCGCGCTCGCCCCAGTTTTGCGGCCGTGACGGGGGAACGCTCACCGTGGCGGGGGAAGCTGCACCGTCGCGGGGCATATGACGTGCGCGAGCCGCTCAGCCGCACCGTGGCGGGGGATATGCCCTCGCGGAGGGGGTCATGCCTCCCTCCGCGAGGCGGTAGCCCCTCCGCGAGGTGGGATTTCTCCCGCCGCAAGGTTGTGCCCTCTGAGAGAATCGATCTTCCGCAGAGCTCAGCGCTCTGACGGGAGTCGTCGAGAAGTGCTTCCCTGAACCGGTGTCACTCGACGCCAGTGAGGTGTCGCACAAGCCCGGTGACTGTGCTGAGGGAGGGAAGCAGCCGTTTTGCCGCATCCTCGTTACCGAGTCCGCGCGCTTTCGGGGACACCGTAGACCGCTGGTATTCGAGAAAACTCTCGGGCATCTCGCGCTCGGATCAGTGCTGCGGAGGATCCGTTCGGGTCACTTGCGCCGCACCCTCAACACGCGGTACCCCCTGTTGGTTGCCGCACGCGAGACCGAGAAATCGGCCGGAAGCCAGCCCTCGAGCCAGTGGTGCAGTGAGTCGGATCCGAGATTGCGCTGCACGACGAGCCAGGCATCCGACTCGGGGTCGAGGCGCGGTAGCCAGAACTTCAGCATCCCGTGGAGTTCGTTTTTTCCGACCCGGATCGGCGGGTTGGAGCGGATCGACATGAAACTCACGTCCGCGGGAACATCTTCCGGGGTCACGGCGTTGATGTTTGTGACGCCGATGGCCTCGGCATTGCGGCGCACGAGGTCGAGGGCACGCGAGTTCACATCGACGGCCCACACGGTGGCGCGAGGGGACTGGAGGGCGAGGGCGAGGGCGATCGGACCCCATCCACACCCCAGGTCGAGCAGGTGTCCACCGGGTGGCGCCGGGGGAGTGTTGGCGAGCAGCACCTGCGTGCCGGAGTCGATGCGTTCTGGACTGAAGATGCCGTTGGACGTGGTCAGTTCGAACATCTGACCGGCCAGAGGCACGTGAATCCGACGGAACTTGAGCTCACTCTCGGGCAATTCGGAGAAGTAATGCTCGGTGGCCATGCAGAGAAACCTATCGAAATACGAGGAGTTAGGGTTAACCAGATGACTGAACCAGAGACAGCAGAACACGAGGATGACGACGCCGTCAGCCGCGTGCTGGCGAGAGCCGCGAGCAAGTCGGCCGGGTACACGCTGTTCGGCAGCGGGAACACGATGAACGGCAGTGCGCAGGCGCTGCAGAGCCGCGGCGTCGAATCGAACTCGGACGGCGACCAGTTCGAGCGCGAAGACCGCCAGGCTCTCCGACGTGTTGCCGGGCTCTCTACCGAGCTCGAAGACGTCACAGAGGTCGAGTACCGGCAGCTGCGGATCGAGCGTGTCGTGCTCATCGGCATCTACAGCCAGGGCAACACCGAAGAGGCCGAGAACTCGATGCGCGAGCTGTTCGCGCTGGCAGAGACGGCCGGGGCCACCGTGCTCGACGGCCTGCTCCAGCGGCGGGCAACACCCGATCCCAGCACCTTCTTCGGCAAGGGCAAAGCCAGTGAGCTTCGGGATGTCGTCGCCAGCGTCGGCGCCGACACGGTGATCGTCGACAGCGAGCTCGCGCCCAGCCAGCGGCGTGCCCTCGAGGATGTCGTCAAGGTGAAGGTCATCGACCGCACCGCCGTGATCCTCGACATCTTCAGCCAGCACGCCAAGAGCCGCGAGGGCAAGGCCCAGGTGGAACTCGCCCAGCTCGAATACCTGCTCCCCCGCCTTCGAGGCTGGGGCGAATCGATGTCCCGCCAGGCCGGTGGCCAGGTGGGTGCGGGCAACGGGATGGGAAGCCGTGGACCGGGTGAGACGAAGATCGAGCTCGACCGCCGCCGGATCCACACCCGCATGTCCCGCTTGAAGAAGCAGATCCTGGCCTTCAAGCCAGCCCGTGAAGCGAAGCGCGCGAACCGCAACCGCAACTCCGTGCCATCCGTCGCAATCGCCGGCTACACGAACGCGGGCAAGTCGTCCTTGCTCAATCGCATCACCCGCGCCGGTGCGCTCGTGGAGAATGCACTGTTCGCCACGCTCGACACTGCTGTGCGCAAGAACGAGACCGAGGAGGGCCAGGCCTACACGCTCACCGACACCGTCGGATTCGTGCGCAACCTGCCCCACCAGCTGGTCGAGGCGTTCCGCTCGACTTTCGAGGAGATCGCCGATTCGGATGTCATCCTCCATGTGGTCGACGGATCCCACCCCGATCCCGGTAGCCAGCTCGCCACCGTGCGTGACGTGATCGGCGAGGTGGAGGCGCGGCACATTCCCGAGATCGTGGTCTTCAACAAGAGCGACCTCATCGACGACAGCCAGCGGCTCGTGCTCCGGGGACTCAAGCCGAAAGCGATCTTCGCATCGGCGCGCACCGGGGAGGGTATCGAGGAGATCCTCGCGGCCATCGCCCGCACGCTGCCAGCCCCGTCGATTGAACTCGATCTGCTGGTGCCCTACGACCGCGGCGATGTGATCTCCTCCCTCCACGATCATGCGCGAATCGTCTCGACGGATTACGAAGAGGGTGGTACGCGCATCTCGGTGCTCGTCACCGAGGAACATGCGGCAGCCCTGCGTCCCTTCGCCGTAGCACTGCCCGCGACCGTCGTCTGATTGCGTAACACTTCTCTTTTCCGGGATGAGTGGTTGCTAGTCTGGCAAAACCGGGTTCGCGCGCGTTGCGAGCCCTGGAGCGACAGCCGAGCCCGGCACCCGCCCACAGGAGCTGCTTGGCTCCGCATCCCACCGTGACGGCGATGCAGTGGGCCCTGAGGGCCACTCGCGAACCGTCCTGATGCCATCGAGGACCAGAAAAGTGCCCGCTCACGACAGCCCCGGCGAGAATGCTGTGCGGGGCGCGCGCGTTCCGTTCTCGTTCGAGTTGTTTCCCCCGCGCAATGAGGCGGCGGCGCACACACTCTGGGATACCATCCAGCGGTTGGCAGCTGTGGGTCCCGAGTTCATGTCGGTCACCTACGGGGCCAACGGATCATCCCGCGAGAGTTCGCTCGAGGTGCTGCGCTACATCCTCGAGCACACTTCCGTGCATCCCCTCGCGCATCTCACCTGCGTCGGTTCATCGCACCTGGAGGCCAACCGCCTGGTGCGGGAGTTCCTCGACGCCGGAATTACGAGTTTCCTCGCCCTTCGCGGTGACACTCCTCGCGGCGCGGTCGAGGGCGACCAGTTTCTCGGTGACCTCGGGAGCGCCTCCGAGCTCGTGCAGCTCATTCACCGGGTGCAGACCGAGCGAGCCCAATACGCGACTCTTCCCTCGAGAAGTCCCTCCGGCGGTGGCGCGATTCCATCGTCCCGCCAGAAGGTACGGGTGGCGGTCGCCGCATTTCCCAATGGGCATCCGCGTTCGAAGCGGTCGAACCAGGACATCGACACTCTTCTCGCCAAGCAGGTCTCCGGCGCGACAGTGGCGATCACCCAACTGTTCTTCCATGCCGAGGACTACCTCGGATTCGTCGATGAGGCCAGCGCCGCCGGGGTCACGATCCCCATCCTGCCCGGGTTGATGCCGACCACGACGCCGACCCGGCTCGAGCGAATTCTCGAGCTCACGGGCGAACGTCGCCCCGACGGGTTGTCCCGACGCCTCCACGCGTCCAATTCCGCCGATGAGCAGTCGGAGATCGGTGTCGAGCACGCCGTTTCACTCTCGCTCGAGGTCCTGGCCGGGGGAGCGCCGGGCCTCCACCTCTACACTTTCAACCAGCACCGGGCCGTACTGTCCGTTCTCGACGGAGTCGGTCTCATCGCCGGGCTGACCTCACCAGAATCACCCAACCTCAAGGAATCCGCATGACTTCCCCCTCATTCCCCACCGGCAGTATCCTGGGCTACCCCCGGATCGGCCGTCGCCGCGAGCTCAAGAAGGCCGTCGAGTCGTTCTGGGCGGGCAGGATCACGGCCGACGAGCTCGAGGCGACCGCCGTCGAGTTGCGTCGCGCCACGCGCGAGCGCCTGGTGTCCCTCGGTCTCGGGAAGACCGATTCGTCCATTCCTGAGGCCTTCTCCTTCTACGACCAGATGCTGGATGTCGCGGTCACTGTCGGTGCCGTCCCCACTCGTTTCACCTCCCTCGTCGCCGCCGACGGCACCGTCGACCTCGCCGGCTACTTCACGATCGCCCGGGGTGAAGGCAACAACACCCCCGCCGAAATGACCAAGTGGTTCGACTCGAACTACCACTACCTCGTACCCGAGATCGGTCCGGAGACAGAACTCCACCTCGCCTCCGACCGCCTGGTTCGCGAGGTCGCAGAAGCCACCACGAGCGGATTCCGCACCCGCCCGGTGATCGTGGGGCCGGTCACCTTCCTCCTGCTCAGCAAGCCGAGCGAGGGCGCACCGGAGGGTTACCAGCCGCTCGATCGCCTCGACGACCTGCTGCCCGTGTACGCCGAACTGCTCGCCGCGCTCACCGCCGTCGGAGCCGAGTGGGTGCAGCTCGACGAGCCAGCGCTGGTGAGCGAGAGCATCGAAGTGCCGCGCGACGTGGTGCTCGCCGCCACGAAGCGTGCCTATGATGCCCTCGGTGCCTCAGGCGTCCGCCCGCAGATCTTCGTTGCCGCTCCATACGGCAGCCTCGACGACGCACTCCCGGTGCTCGACTCGACACCGATCGAGGCCATCGGGCTCGACCTCATCAAGGGATCCATCCCACAGGGTTTCCACACGGAGAAGACCCTCGTCGGTGGAGTCATCGACGGGCACAACATCTGGCGTGGAGACCTCGCCGCCGCGTTCGGCATTCTCGAATCGCTCAAGGCACTGTCACCGAGCGTTGCCGTCACCTCCTCCACCAGCCTCTTCCACACCCCGCACGACGTCGCGGACGAGCCCTTCCTCGACGAACGACTGAAGAGCTGGCTGGCCTTCGCCGACCAGAAGGTCGCGCAGATCGCTACCCTCGCAACCGGACTCACCGATGGCGCATCCGTTATCCAGGGCGACCTCGATGCAGCATCCGCCGCCCTCGCTGATCGTCGGATCGCTCCCGGCGTGCGTGACGGTCACGTGCGTGCTCGCGCTGCCGCTCTGACGGAGACCGACTTCGCACGCGGCGACTACTCGGAGCGCCTTGCCGCTCAGGATGCCGCTCTCAACCTGCCGTTCCTGCCCACGACGACGATCGGTTCGTTTCCGCAGACCGGGACCATTCGCAAGGCCCGTGCCGCCAACGCCAAGGGAGAGATCAGCGAGAACGAGTACATCGACTTCCTCAAGGCGGAGATCAAGAGCGTCGTCGAGCTGCAGGAAGAGATCGGCATCGACGTGATCGTGCACGGCGAGCCCGAGCGCAATGACATGGTCCAGTATTTCGCCGAGCATCTCGACGGTTTTGCCGTGACGCAAAACGGCTGGGTTCAGTCCTACGGCAGCCGCTGCACGCGTCCGTCGATCCTGTGGGGGGATGTTGCGCGCGAGGCTCCCATCACCGTGGAGTGGTCGTCGTACACACAGAGCCTCACCGAGAAGCCGGTCAAGGGCATGCTCACCGGGCCCGTCACCATCCTGGCCTGGAGTTTCGTGAGAGACGACCAGCCGCTTGGTGAGACGGCGAACCAGGTCGCGCTCGCGCTCCGCGATGAGATCGAGGACCTCGAGGAGGCGGGCATCGGAATAATCCAGGTCGATGAGCCTGCGCTTCGTGAACTGCTGCCGCTCAAGAAGGCCGACCAGGCCGCCTACCTCGACTGGTCGGTGCGCTCCTTCCGCCTGGCGACCGCGGGAGTGGCCCCGAAGACCCAGATCCACACCCACCTCTGTTACTCAGAGTTCGGCGTGGTCATTGACGCCATCAACAATCTGGATGCGGACGTCACCTCCATCGAGGCCGCCCGGTCGAAGATGGAGGTCGTTCCCGACATCCGGCGCAGTGGTTTCGGTCGTGGGATCGGCCCGGGCGTGTACGACATCCACTCACCACGCGTGCCGTCAGTCGAGGAAGTCACTGACCTCATCGAGATCGCGCTCGGGTCCATTCCGAACCGCCAGGTGTGGGTGAACCCCGACTGCGGACTGAAGACCCGGGGCTACGACGAGACTGTGGCATCGCTCACGAACGTCGTCGCGGCGACGCGTGCCGTTCGCGAGCGGGTGCACGCGCTTTGACGCTGCTCTCGCACGCCGGTGCCCCGTTGTCGTGGCGGGGGTTATGACCGTTCGCGGAGGCGTGAGCGCATCGCGGCGGGAGTTGTAGCTCCCGCCGCGACGTCGTATCCCCGCCACGCTGACCGGGTGCACGCGGACTAACGCTGTTCCCGCACGTCGGGGTCCCGTTGTCGTGGCGGGGGTATGACCGTTCGCGGAGGCGTGAGCGCGCCGTGGCGGGGGTTATAACTCCCGCCGCGACGCGATATCCCCGCCACGGCGGTGTCCATGCGGGCAGTATTCGCAAAGTGCCCGTTCTGGCGTGTGATCTCCCGTGGGTGCGCCTCGGCCACGGTGAGCGGATGCCACGGTGAGCGGATGCCACGGTAAGCGGATGCCGCGAACTCCGGGACTCATCTTGGCTGGGATGCCTCCACCCGTCCAGCTGGCTGGATGCTGCAGCACGTCGCCGTTCCGGCAATGAACAGCGGGTGCCGTTTCGATTCGACTCGGATCGTGACTCAGCGTCGTGGTCCGGACCACCCTCGAGTCCATGTCGTCATGCGTTGGACTCGCGATTTCGACCGGCGGAGTCACAGCCGGCGCTAGCCTCTTCGATCGCAGGGTGCTCTGCCGCACGGTCAGGACTGCGAGCGCCGGTTTCCTGGCTGTGCTCGCCTGACTCGGGTGGTGCCGCTGAACCCAGACGGAGCTGCCCCAGACGGAGCTGCCCCAGACGGAGCTGTCCCAGACGGAGCTGCCCCAGACGGAGCTGTCCCAGACGGAGCTGTCCCAGACGGAGCTGTCCCAGACGGAGCTGGTCTCAGACGGAGCTGTCTCAGATGGAGCGCAGCACCGCGACGACCTTGCCGAGCAGCTCGGCATAGTCCCCGAGGATCGGCGCAAAGGCGCTGTTGCGCGGCAACAGCCAGGTGTGGCCGTCGCGCTGCTGGAACACTTTGACGGTGGCCTCTTCATCGAGCATCGCCGCGACGATATCCCCGTTCTCCGCGGTCTTCTGCTGGCGCACGACGATCCAGTCGCCGTCGCAGATCGCCGCGTCGATCATCGAATCCCCGACGACCTTGAGCATGAACAATTCGCCCCTACCCACCAGCTGGCGGGGGAGCGGGAACACCTCGTCCACCATTTCCTCCGCCGTGATCGGGATGCCGGCGGCGATGCGACCGACGAGCGGCACCATTGCCGCGTCACCGATCGGCGTCGGATTGTCGGAGACGACCGAGCCCTCCTCCTGCTGAATCTCGATGAGCACCTCGAGGGCGCGAGGCCGGTTGGGATCGCGGCGCAGGTAACCGCTGAGTTCGAGCTGGTTGAGCTGGTGGGTCACGCTCGACAGCGACGATAGGCCAACGGCATCCCCGATCTCCCGCATGCTCGGTGGATAACCGCGGGACGCCACGGCGCGCTGGATGAAGTCGAGGATGGCGAGCTGCTTGTCGCTCAGGCTCTTGCGGCGACGGGTGCCTGGCTTCTCTTGCAGCGGCCCGGCTTCGCGCGGCCCGCGCCTCGCCGTGCCGGTCTCGGCCGAATCCATCTCGCTCATGTCACTCCCGCTAGCTGGGCACCGTTCCGACAATGTCGGTGGCTGCTGGTTGTCTGACCTCCAGACAATCGAAACTGTATCCGCGTTTCACCCGCGAAACAAACACCTGTTCGAGTGTGTTGCGAATCAACTCCCAACAAAGTCGAAGACGTAGCTTGAATTTCGAACAATTCGAAGGTATGTTCGGAACAAAGCTTCGTATCCGGCACTCCCGGCCGAGTGCCGGATACGAAAACCCGCAGGTGCACAGCGGCAGACAGATTCACACAGCGGCAGACAGGTCACACAGCGGCAGACAGGTCACACAGCGGCACACAGATTCACACAGCGGCAGTCAGATTCACACAGCGGCAGACAGATTCACACAGCGCGGTTTCAAGAAGTGGAAGGCAAGGCGATGAGCACAGCAATCATGAATGGCCCGGCATTGGTCGGTAGCGCACATTTCAGTGCGGCACGGCGCACCTCTCGCCCGCGCACCTGTCGTCTGCGCATCACCCGCCGTGGTCATGCGTTGCTCACACTGGTCGTCGCCGCGCCGCTCGTGATCGCTGCATTCGGTTTCGCCGTCAACGGCGGCGGAGCATCAGCCGGGGCGGATGTCTCGTCCGTCGCCTTCGAGCACGTCACTGTTCAACCGGGCGAGAGCCTGTGGCAGCTGGCCGGCGAGATCGCCCCCTCGTATGACCCGCGGGAAGTCGTGTCAGACCTCGTTCAGCTCAACCAGCTCGGCAGCGCAGCGGTGCAGCCGGGACAGAGCCTGGCCGTGCCGGTCAAGTATTCCCACTGAGCTACTTGCACTGAGCTACTTGCACTGAGCTACTCCCGCGGAGCTGGTACCACTGACCTACTGCCGCAGCGCGGTGGCACACCGCCGACGCCAGGACGCGCACCTGTGGCCGCTTAGCATTGATACGTGGTTTCCCTCGACGATCTGCCCATCCGTGACAACCTTCGCGGCCTCACCCCGTACGGCGCACCCCAGGAGCACGTCCGCATCCGCCTGAACGTTAATGAGAACACCCACCCGATCCCCGAGGCGGTGGCCACGGATATCGTGGCCGCACTCGCAGCGGCCGTGCTCGGGGTAAACCGCTACCCCGACCGCGAGTTCACTGAATTGCGCGACAGCTTGGCCGCCTACCTCGGTTCCGGCCTCACCCGCGACAACCTCTGGGCGGCGAATGGCTCCAACGAGGTGCTCCAGCAGATCATGCAGGCCTTTGGGGGTCCCGGCCGGAGTGTGCTGGGATTCCCCCCCACCTACTCGATGCATTCGATCATCGCGTCGGGCACCGGGACGGCCTGGATCGCCGGCGAGCGGGATGACGCGTTCGAGATCTCGCCGCAGACGGCGGTCGACTGGATCGCGAAGACCACTCCGGACATCGTGTTCTTCTGCTCGCCGAACAACCCCACCGGGACACCGCTGTCTCTCGAGACAATCGCGGCCGCCTACGACGCGACGGACGGCATCGTCGTGGTGGACGAGGCCTATGCGGAGTTCGCTCCCGCCGAGCTGCCGACGGCCCTCAGTCTTCTGGAGGGTCGCGAGCGACTGATCGTCTCGCGCACCATGAGCAAGGCCTTCGCCTTTGCCGGTGCGCGACTCGGTTATCTCGCCGCCGATCCCGCAGTAACCGATGCCCTCCGCCTGGTGCGTCTTCCCTATCACCTCTCCGCACTCACCCAGGCTGCAGGAATCGCCGCCCTCGCTCACAGCGGCGAGATGCTCGCGATGGTGGATGACATCAAGGTCCAGAGGGACCGCCTGCTCGAGGAACTACCCCGGCTCGGCTACCCAGTGTGGCGCAGCTGGTCCAACTTCGTGCTGTTCGGGGGAGTAGCCGACCCGCACGCCGTGTTCGAGGCGCTGCTCGAACAGGACATCATCATCCGCGACATCGGTATCCCGAATCATCTGCGGGTGACGGCAGGCACGGCCGCGGAGACCACGGCCTTCCTCGAGGCTCTCGGCGCACTCGGCGCGGCGGGTAACGCCGCGGGCGCTCTCGGTAGGATTGGCTCATGAATTCCCAGCGCGTCGCGCACATCCGGCGTGAGACGAGCGAGTCGAGCATCGACCTGTCCCTCGACCTCGACGGCACCGGCATTTCGGACATCCAGACCTCTGTTCCCTTCTACGACCACCTTCTCACCGCGTTCTCGAAGCACTCGCTGATCGACCTCACGGTGCGGGCGAGCGGCGATACCGAGATCGACGTGCACCACACCGTCGAAGACATCGGCATCGTGCTTGGCAAGGCCGTCAAGCAGGCGCTCGGCGACAAAGCGGGAATCGCCCGGTTCGGCGACGCCCTCGTGCCGCTCGACGAGGCCCTTGTGCAGGCAGTCGTGGATGTATCGGGGCGCCCCTATCTCGTGCATTCGGGTGAACCGGCCGGCTTCGAATTTCACCTCATCGGCGGCCACTTCACCGGGTCGATGGTGCGCCATGTCTTCGAGGCCATCACCTTCAACGCGGGACTCACCGTGCACATCACCGTGCTCGGCGGTCGGGATCCGCACCACATTGCCGAGGCCGAGTTCAAGGCCTTCGCCCGCGCCCTGCGCACGGCGGTGGAGCCGGATGCCCGGGTCTCGGGTATCCCGTCGACCAAGGGCGCGCTCTGACCATGAGTCGGCCCTCCGTCGTCGTGCTCGACTACGGCAGCGGCAACGTGCACTCGGCTGCGAAAGCGCTCGAGGCCGCGGGCGCGGATGTGGATCTCACGGCCGATCGATCGCGCGTGCTCGCCGCCGACGGACTCCTCGTGCCCGGGGTCGGTGCGTTCGCCGCGGTCATGTCCGCCCTCGACTCGGTGCACGGCGGGGATCTCGTCGACCTCCGACTGGCGGGAGGCAAACCTGTGCTCGGCATCTGTGTGGGAATGCAGGTGCTGTTCGGTCGAGGAGTCGAACGCGGTGTCGAGACCGAGGGCCTCGACCAGTGGCCCGGCGTCATTACGGAGTTGGATGCGCCGATCCTGCCGCACATGGGGTGGAACACCCTCGAGGCGCCGACGGACTCCGTGCTGTTCAACGGCATCGCCGACGAACGTTTCTATTTCGTGCACTCGTACGCGGCCACCCGATGGACCCTCGAAACCATGCCGCCGTTCCCCGAGCCGAGGCTCACCTGGGCGGAGCACAGCACCCGGTTCCTCGCCGCGGTGGAGAACGGACCCCTGAGTGCCACCCAGTTTCACCCCGAGAAGTCGGGGGAGCCGGGCATCCGGTTGCTCTCGAACTGGCTTGAATCCCTCTGAGCTCCCCTGAAATCGTGCCGAGCAGACGAACAGACAATCCGACGAACAGAAATGGCCCGATGAGCGACCTCCCCTCCACCCCCAAGCTCGTGCTGCTGCCAGCGATCGACGTCGCCGACGGCCAGGCGGTTCGCCTGACCCAGGGGGAGGCCGGCAGCGAGACGAGCTACGGCGACCCGGTGGATGCCGCGGCCGACTGGACCTCGCAGGGCGCCGAGTGGATCCACCTCGTCGACCTCGATGCGGCGTTCGGCCGAGGCAACAACCACGACGCGATCCGTTCGGTGATCAAGACGGTCGGCGGGGATGCCCTCATCGAGCTGTCCGGCGGCATCCGTGACGACGCGAGCCTCGAAGCGGCCCTCAATACCGGTGCGAAGCGCATCAACCTCGGAACGGCGGCACTGGAGAACCCGGAATGGGCCGCGAAGATGATTACCAAGTTCGGCGAGCTGATCGCGGTCGGACTCGATGTGCGCGGCACGACACTTGCGGCGCGGGGCTGGACGAAGGACGGCGGCGACCTGTTCGAGGTGCTCGACCGGCTCGAAGCGGCAGGCTGCGCGCGTTACGTCGTGACGGATGTCACCAAGGACGGCACTCTCCAGGGTCCGAACCTCGAGCTGCTGTGCTCGGTCGCCGAGCGCACCGACCGGCCGGTCGTCGCATCCGGGGGCATCTCCAACCTCGATGACATCGCCGCCCTTCGTGCTCTCGTGCCGCTCGGTGTCGAGGGAGCGATCGTGGGCAAGGCGCTGTATGCGAAGGCCTTCACTCTCGCCGAGGCCCTCTCGGTCGCGTCCGACTGAGAGCGTCGAACAACCCGTGTCCGATTCCGCTGGCGTGCCTTGGGAGGGCCGCACTTTCGAGCACGGTCCGGCTTCGGATGACGACGGCTCGGCTCCCGTCGCCCTGAGGCTCGCGCTCGAGCAGTTCGGGGCCGGACAAATCGGAGAGGCCCGGGTCGTCGATGCCATCCGCGACTCGCGCCTGCTGATCCCACTTGTGGCGCAGCTCGGCGAATCGGGGATCGGTACGCACGGGTATCGCGTCGAGAAGAGCGCGGAGCTGTCGATTGTGACGGTAGCCGGCCCCGACGGTCGCAACGTGATGCCCGTCTTCAGCTCGGTCGAAGCGATGCGCCTCTGGAAGCCGCTGGCGCGGCCGGTGCCGGCGGATGCAGTGCGCGTGGCCCTCGCGGCCGCGAGCGAGGGCACGGAGCTCGTGGTGCTCGACCCGGCCTCGCCGACCGAGTTCGTCATCCGTCGTCCCGCGCTCTGGGCGATCGCACAGTCCCACCCGTGGATCCCGAGCTATCTCGATGCGGGGATCCGCGATGAGTTTCAGGCCTCCATCGACGGGGAACCCGCCGTGGCATCCGTGAGTCTCGAACCGGGGGACGGGGACGCCCGACTCGCCGGCCCCGAACTCGTGGTGCATCTCGCCCTTCTCCCGGGCCTGGCTCGCCCCGAACTCGATGCGCTCCTCGCGCGGCTGCAAGCACGCTGGACATCGAGTGAACCGATCGCTGCCCGGGTCGATTCGCTCGAGGTGCGACTCGGCACGACAGGGGCATGACATCGCTCGAACTGGGGCGAGAACCGCAGCGTTTTCACTGCCGGGCGACTGGTAAGCTGCAAACCCGTGGTGAATAAACAAAACGCGGACACAACCAAGCACATCTTCGTCACTGGTGGGGTCGTTTCGAGTCTCGGTAAGGGACTCACGGCAGCCAGTCTCGGAAACCTTCTCACGGCCCGCGGACTTCGCGTCGTCATGCAGAAGCTCGACCCGTATCTCAACGTGGATCCGGGCACCATGAACCCCTTCCAGCACGGCGAGGTCTTCGTGACCGACGACGGTGCGGAGACCGACCTCGACATCGGTCACTACGAGCGCTTCCTCGACATCAATCTCAACCAGGCTGCGAACGTCACCACCGGCCAGATCTACTCCACGGTGATCGCGAAGGAACGTCGTGGCGAATACCTCGGCGACACGGTGCAGGTGATCCCGCAAATCACTGACGAGATCAAACGACGGATGCGGTTGCAGGCCAGCGACACCGGCTATATGGGCACCGGCAAGCCCGACGTCATCATCACCGAGGTCGGCGGCACTGTCGGCGACATCGAATCCCTGCCCTTCATCGAGGCCGCGCGCCAAGTGCGCCACGAGCTGGGACGCAGCAATGTGTTCTTCGTTCATGTGTCGCTCGTGCCGTACCTCGGCGCCTCGGGGGAGCAGAAGACCAAGCCGACCCAGCACTCCGTTGCCGCGCTGCGGTCGATTGGAATCCAGCCGGATGCCCTCGTGCTGCGCTCCGACCGTCCGGTCTCCGAATCCAACAAGCGCAAGATCGCGCTCATGTGCGACGTGGACGAGCAAGCCGTCGTCAATGCGATAGACGTGCCGTCGATCTACGACATCCCCACCATGCTCCACGACCAGGGGCTCGACGCGTACATCATCGATCACTTCGGGCTCGAGGCGGCCGAGGTGGACTGGTCCGGCTGGAGAGACCTGCTCGCAGCCGTGCACCAGCCCAGACACGAGGTCACGATCGGCCTCGTCGGCAAGTACATCGACCTTCCGGATGCCTACCTTTCCGTGACCGAGGCGCTGCGCGCCGGCGGATTCGCCCAGCACACGAAGGTGCTCATCCGCTGGATCCCGTCGGATGAGTGTGAGACGCCCGGCGCCGCCGCCCGGCTGCTGTCGGATGTCGACGGCATCTGCGTGCCCGGTGGGTTCGGAGTTCGCGGCATCGAGGGAAAGCTCGGGGCGCTCAAGTTCGCGCGCGAGAACGGCATCCCCGCGCTTGGGCTCTGTCTCGGACTGCAGTGCATGGTGATCGAGTACGCGCGCAATGTCGTGGGTCTCGCCGGGGCATCCTCGTCGGAGTTCGACCCGGAGACCGAGTTCCCGGTGATCGCGACGATGGCCGAGCAGGTGGAGATCCTCGCCGGCGGAGACCTCGGTGGCACGATGCGCCTCGGTCTCTACCCCGCGGATCTCGCCGAGGGATCGATCGTCGCGCAGGTGTACGGATCGGGCCGCGTCGAGGAACGTCACCGTCACCGCTATGAGGTCAACAACGCCTACCGCGCCGAGATCGCGGCCGCCGGACTCGACTTTTCCGGCGTCTCCCCGGATCGTCACCTCGTGGAATTCGTGGAGCTTCCGCGTGAAGTCCACCCGTATTACGTCGGTACGCAGGCGCATCCGGAGCTGCGCTCGCGACCCAACCGCGCGCATCCGCTGTTCCAGGGGCTGGTCGCCGCGGCGCTCGAACGCCAGGAGGCCACCCGACTGTTCACCGTGCAGGACCTGTGAGCATGGCCGAGCCGCTCACCGATGAGGTTTCGCCTGTCATGGTGGTCTCGAGCGAAATCGTCTACGGCGGAATCGTCTGGGACATCCGTCGAGATGTCTTCGAATACGGGGGTGCGGTGCCGGTCGAGACCATAACGCGCGAATATGTGGATCACACCGGCGCCGTGGCGATCCTCGCCCTCGATGACCAGGATCGGGTGCTGCTGATCCGCCAGTATCGCCACGCCATCGGAACACGGGAATGGGAGATTCCCGCGGGACTGCTCGACGTCGACGGGGAGCCGCCGGTGATCGGGGCGCAGCGCGAGCTCGCGGAGGAAGCGGATGTCGTGGCCGGCAAGTGGAACCTGCTGAGCGACTTCTACTCCACGCCCGGCGGCAGCAACGAGGCGATCCGCATCTATCTCGCCCGCGGGCTGAGCGACGCGCACCTCGCCTTCGAACGCACCGCCGAGGAGTCCGACATCGAGAAGCGCTGGGTGCCGCTGGAGGAGGTCGTCGCCGCGGTCCTGGCCCGCACGGTCGGTAACTCGATCCTCTCCATTGCCGTGCTCACGGCCCACATCTCGCGAGCCGGGGGCTGGGCGAGCCTCGGGGCCGCCGACGCACCGTGGCCGCGCCATCCGAAGCTCCGCGGCCGTGACTGAGGATTCGCCCTTCGAGCGGGCCGTCGACCGGTATCTGCGCCATGTCTCGATCGAGCGTGGCCTGTCGTCGAACACCGTCTCGGCCTATCGACGCGACCTCGCAGCCTACGGACGGCATCTGGCCGACAGCGGAGTGACGACTCCCGAGGGCATCGCTCTCGCGGACGTCTCGGCCTTCGCGCAGCACCTGCGCACCCGCACCGAGAATCCGCTCACGGCATCCTCCATGGCGCGCATGTTGTCGTCGGTACGCAGCCTGCACCGCTTCCTGCTCGACGAGGGGATGGTCGCAGTGGATGTCGCCGCGGACGTCACCCCACCGAAGCTCGCGAGCCGCCTTCCGAAGGCCATCACGATCGAGCAGATGACCGCGGTGCTCGAGGTGGCATCGGGGGACGACGTGCAGTCCCTTCGTGATCGTGCGCTGCTCGAGCTGCTGTATGCCACCGGTGCTCGCATCTCCGAGGCCGTCGACCTCAACGTCGACGATGTGATCGGCACGGGAGGCCGGAGCGTCGACGTCGTGCGCCTGTTCGGCAAGGGAGGAAAGCAGCGGATCGTGCCGCTCGGGTCCTATGCTCAGGCCGCCATCGACGCGTACCTGGTGCGGGCGCGGCCGCTGCTCTCGACCAGGGGCAAAGCGACCCCGGCGCTGTTTCTCGGCATCCGCGGGCAGCGGGTCTCACGGCAGAACGCGTGGCTGATCATCCGGGCGCGGGCGGAGCAGGCCAGGCTCGGCTTCGAGATCTCACCGCACACCTTCCGGCACTCCTTTGCGACGCACCTTCTCGCCGGAGGGGCGGATGTGCGCGTCGTGCAGGAGTTGCTCGGCCACTCCTCGGTGGCCACGACGCAGATCTACACCCTGGTCACCGCGGACACCCTCCGCGACATGTACACCACAGCGCACCCGCGCGCCCGCTGAGCCTGACCCTTCGCCGGGGAATCCCGAGTACTGTCTTCGGGCGTCAACTGTCACTAACTGCTGCCCGGGTGCCGCGAGAGAGCACTAAGTGACAGTTGAGCGGATGCCGACCATCTCGGCCGGTCCTGACCGGTCCTGGCCGGTGCGGGCGGGTGGCGGCGCCGGTGGATGGGGCGCGGCGCGGCAGATTCGTCCTCGTGCGCTCGACTCAACCGTCACTAACTCCTGCCCGGGCGCCGTGTCCGGGCGTCAACTGTCACCAACTGCTTCCTGCGCGCCGCGAGAGAGCACTTAGTGACAGTTGAACGGATGCCCACCGGATGCCCACCGGACGCCCCCGGATGCCCACCGCATGCCGACCGGGCGTGGCGAGTCTGAATGATCGAATCGACACCCTTCGGTAGAATCGATTCCAATCGGCAGGGGCCGGCGACCAAGGGTGAGGAATGTCGGGATGACAGCGAAGCGGAACAAATCGGTTCAGGAACTCCCCGGTTTCGAACGGGTCGCCACCGGACCGACCGGCCGCCCCCTCACCGAATTCCCTGACCCTCGTGTCCTCGCCTCCAACGGTCCCGCCCGCATCATCGCCCTCTGCAACCAGAAGGGCGGCGTCGGCAAGACCACTACCGCGATCAGCCTCGGTGCCGCCCTGGCCGACTACGGTCGTCGCGTGCTCGCGGTCGACTTCGATCCGCAGGGGGCCCTCTCCGCCGGCCTCGGCGTGGCCTCCCACGAGGGAACGAACATCTACGACCTGATGCTCGGAACCGTCAAGGACACCCACCAGGCGATCCGCACGACTTCCACGCCTGGCCTCGACGTGGTCCCCGCCAACATCGACCTCTCCGCCGCGGAGGTGCACCTCGTGAACGAGGTGGCCCGCGAGCAGATCCTCGCGCGGGTGCTGCGCCAGGTGAGCGGCGAGTACGACGTGATCCTCATCGACTGCCAGCCCTCCCTCGGCCTCCTCACCGTCAATGCGCTCACCGCCGCCCACGGAGTGCTGATCCCGCTCGAGTGCGAGTTCTTCGCCCTGCGCGGGGTCGCGCTGCTCGTGGAGACCATCGAGAAGGTCAAGGATCGCCTCAATCCCGCACTGCACCTCGATGGCATCCTGGCCACGATGTACGACTCCCGAACCCTGCACTCCCGCGAAGTGCTCGACCGGGTCGTCGAGACATTCGGAGACCGCGTCTTCGAGACCGTGATCGGGCGCACCGTGAAGTTCCCGGATGCGAGCGTCTCCGGCACCCCGATCACGCAGTTCGCTCCCGACCATCAGGCCGCGGGGGCTTACCGCCAATTGGCCAGAGAGTTGATCGCCCGTGGCGCGGTCGCCTGACGCCACGGTGGAAACCCCGGAGGTCACCGGCTTCTCGGTGTCCCTCAGCAACTTCAACGGACCATTCGACCTCCTGCTCTCGCTGATCGGCAAGCATGAGCTCGACATCACCGAGATCTCGCTCAGCATCGTCACCGGCGAGTTCATCGCCTACCTCAAGCAGCTCGACACGGCCACCGAACTCGACCAGGCAAGCGAGTTTCTCGTCGTAGCCGCGACCCTGCTCGACCTCAAGGTCGCCGGACTCCTGCCCCAGGGTGAGCTGGTGGATGCGGAGGATGTGGCGCTGCTCGAGGCTCGTGACCTCCTGTTCGCCCGCCTGCTGCAGTACCGCGCGTTCAAGGAGATGACGACCTGGTTCTCGGCCCAGTTCGACGTCGAGTCCACCCGACACGAGCGCACGGTGCGCCTGGAGGAGAAGTTTCGCACGCAGACGCCTGAGCTCGTCTGGACC
>JBBRDX010000023.1:0-24285 GCA_038203515.1 Actinomycetales bacterium
CTCCGCAGTACCTTCAGGACTACGGCAGCACCGTGCTCCCGGGCACGACAACCCACCGTGTGACCCTCTACCGCGCTGCCAGCGGTGCGCTGGTCTTCTCTGCCGGCTCCATCCAATGGACCTGGGGACTCGACCAGACGCACGACGGCGCGGGCGCCGCCGCAGACAAGCGGATGAAGCAGGCCCAGATCAACCTGCTCGCCGACATGGGCGCCCTGCCACTCACTCTCGACTCGACTCTCATCGCAGCGACGGCGAGTGCGGACCTCACGCCTCCCACCGTCACCGTGACGTCGCCGGTCGCCGGGGCATCCATCGCCAACGGCGTCGTTGTGGCCCTCACGGGAACTGCGGCCGACGTGGGCGGCGTCGTCGCCGGCGTCTCCGTCTCCACCGACGGCGGAAGCACCTGGCATCCCGCCATCGGAACCGTGAGCTGGACCTACAGCTACGTGCAGCATGGAACCGGCAGCCAGTCGATACGCATCCGTGCAACGGATGACAGCGCCAATTACGCCGCTACGCCTGCTACCGTCACTTACGCCGTAACGGGCTCCACATCGGTGTTTGGATCCGAGATTCCGAAGATTGTGGATGCCGGAGACGCGAGTTCGGTCGAGCTCGGCCTGCGCTTCACGCCCGCGGTCGACGGGTTCGTGACCGGCGTGCGCTTCTACAAGAGCTTGGCGAATACCGGCGTACACACCGGCTCGCTGTGGAGTTCCACGGGAACTCGGCTCGCGACGGTAACCTTTGCCGGCGAGACGGCAACCGGCTGGCAGACGGCGAACTTCACCTCCGTCGTCGCGGTATCAGCCGGCACCTCGTACACCGTCTCGTACAACGATCCGAAAGGCCACTACGCCGCAACCGGCGGCTACTGGGACTATCGCGGCAGCACCGTCGGACCGCTTACGGTCGCCGGAGGCTTCGGGGTTCCCTCGCCGGGTGTGTACAGCACAGACGGGTCCTTCCCGACCAGCAGCTATGGCAACTCGAACTATTTCGTGGATGCGAGCTTCACTACCCAGGACTCCTCCCCCCTCACCGTGATCAGCCAATGGCCGCTGCCCGGGTCATCCAGTGTTCCCGCCACGACCACGATCTCCGGTGTGTTCTCCCGCGCCGTCGCGACCGCCTCCGTATTGCTGACGGTCAAGGACCAGAACGGCGCGGCGGTCGCAGGCACCGTGAGCTACAACACCACGACACGCACCCCCACATTCACCCCAACGAGCGCGCTCAACGGATTCGCGGTCTACACCGCAACTCTTGCCGGCACCGACAGCACCGGGGCACCGGTGACCTCCGGTGGATCGTGGAGCTTCACCACCGTCAAGCCCGCCGCCGTCGATGGGGTGTGCCCCTGCTCGCTGTACGACGACAGCACTGCCCCGGGCATTATCCAGGCCAGTGACACCAACGCCGTGACCCTCGGCGTGCGCTTCACGGCACTCCAAACCGGGGCTGTCAGCGCGGTCAAGTTCTACAAGGGGCCGGGCAATACCGGCACTCATGTCGGCACGCTCTGGTCGTCGGGTGGTTCCAAACTCGCATCGGGCACGTTCACCAACGAGTCGACCTCCGGGTGGGAGACGCTAACGTTCGCCACCCCGGTTGCGGTGACCTCGGGAACGACCTATGTAGCCACCTATCGCACCACGGTGGGCTCCTACTCGGCAACTATCGGCGCGTTTTCTTCGACGGGCATCACCCGTGGTCCGCTCCAGGTCGCGGTTCAGGGCGGCACATATTCCTACCCGGATGCCTTCCCGACCAACCAGACGTCGACGAGCTACCTCGTGGATCTGGTGTTCAACAACTCCCAGGCCTCGCTCACGGTCGTGGGCCAGTCGCCCGCGCCCGGCGCAGTCGGGGTTGATCGAAACTCGACCATCAGCATTCGACTGTCGATCGCCATCGCAAACGGATACGCGGTCTCGGTGACCAGTGCGGGCGTGACCATTTCGGGATCGACGACCCTGTCGACTGATGGACAGACGATCACGTTTACACCGAGTGCACCGCTTCCCAACAATGCCCAGGTGACCGCGAGCGTCTCCGGGATCGCGACTACGGACCGGGTGGCTCTTACCACCCAGACGTGGGCGTTCACGACGCTGGACAGCACGACGACGACCGTCACGACACTGTTCGGCACTGAGACGCCGGCCCTTCTCGCTGCAAACGACTCGTCGTCGGTGGAACTCGGCGTGTCGTTCACGCCGTCCGTCGCCGGTACCGTCACGGCGATCCGCTTCTACAAGGGGACTGGTAACGCGGGAACCCATACTGGCCACCTGTGGTCGTCCTCCGGGCAACTGCTCGCGACGGTCGCTTTCGCTAACGAGACGGCGACTGGATGGCAATTCGCCGCACTGTCGTCGCCGGTCGCCCTGACTGCAGGTACGAAATATGTTGTCTCCTATTTGGCACCGAGTGGGCAATACTCCGTCTCGGCAAACTACTTCACGTCACCGAAAGCGAGTGGTCCGCTTACGGCTGGCACCACAAACAACGGCCTGTACATCTATGGCGCTGGTGGTGGCTTCCCAGTGAATACCTCCAGCGCGTCGAACTACTTCGTCGACGTGAGTTTCGCATCGGCGACGACCACTACGCCGGTGACGATCATACCGGCCGGAACCTCGCTCTTCGCCGACACGAGCGTGCCAGCGACTGCCAACTGGGCCGATCCGGGTCCCGTCCAAGTCGGTGTGAGGCTCACCTCGTCGGTGGCCGGGTCAATCGCGGCGATCCGCTTCTATAAGGGGCCGACGAACACCGGAACGCACCAGGTCTATCTGTGGAGCGCAACGGGAGTTCAACTCGCCACGGCGACTGCGGTCAACGAAACCGCGAGCGGGTGGCAGACCGTCGTCCTCGCGCAAGCTATCCCGATCGTCGCGGGGACCGAGTACTGGGCTTCCTACTACGCCCCGTTTGGCCAGTACTCGCTCGATTCGAATGGCCTCGCGAATCCGATCGCGCGGGGGTCGTTGTCCACCGTCGCCAATGGCGGTGCTTACGTCTACGGCACCGGTGCTCCAACCAATACGAGTCCGAACAACTTCTGGGTCGACGTGATCTTCACCCCGTAGCAACTGTCTTCTGTGCGCGAGAACTAGACCAATTGAGGGGACGAAAATGAACGCGAAATTGCGGATCGTGGTAGTCGGCGCCGGGTATTGGGGCCCGAATCTTGCTCGCAACTTCAGCGCCGGTCGTGATTGGGAGCTCGCAGGAATCTGCGACCTCGACGGAGACCGGGCGCGATCCCTCGCGGACCGAGTGGGCCATGTGCCTGTCTTCACCCGGCTCGATGACGTGCTCGTCGATGAGAACATCGAGGCCATCGCCGTCGCGACACCGGCCCGCACGCACCACGCGGTCGTCATGGCCGGCCTTCGTGCGGGCAAGCATGTGTTGGTCGAAAAGCCCCTGGCCGACAGCCGGGAGCGCGGAATCGAGATGGTCGATGAGGCAGCCGTCCGAGGACTCACGCTCATGGCCGATCACACCTACTGCTATACGCCCGCCGTGCTCAAAATCCGGGAGATCGTCAGCCAGGGTTTGCTCGGCGAGATCCTCTTCATCGACTCTGTGCGCATCAATCTCGGCCTGATCCAGCCCGATGTCGATGTGCTGTGGGACCTCGCCCCGCACGACCTGTCGATCATCGACTTCGTTCTGCCTGGCGGGCTGCGCCCTGCAGCGGTCTCTGCCCACGGTGCCGATCCGCTCGGGGCCGGGCGCGCGTGCGTCGGCTACCTCACCATTCCACTCCAGAACGGGGCGATCGCCCATGTGCACGTCAACTGGCTCAGCCCCACCAAGATCCGCCGGATGGTGATCGGTGGCACGAAGCAGACCCTGGTCTGGGACGACCTCAACCCCCAGCAACGGCTCAGCGTCTACGACCGCGGAGTCGACCTCGATCAGCAGTCCGTCGACGAGGTCGACCGACGGTCATCCGCCATATCGTATCGGCTCGGCGACACGTGGTCACCGGCACTCCCCGAGCACGAGGCGCTCAGCCTGATGGCGACGGAGTTCGCGATGAGCATTCGGGAGGGGCGTCGGGCTCGCACCGATGGCGAGGCTGGCCTGCGTGTGCTCTCCGTCCTCGAGGCCGCAACAAGGAGCCTCGAGCACTCCGGTGTGATGTGCGGTGTCGAGGCCTACGAACCCCTCGCCGGGGTGTCCCGGTGACCGCGCTGCAGGGGGCGGACGTGCTCGTGACCGGCGGGGCGGGAACCATCGGGTCGACGCTCGTCGACCAGCTGGTCGACGCGGGCGTCGGCCACATCGATGTGCTCGACAACTTCGTGCGGGGCCGCCTCGCCAACCTCGTGGGGGCACTCGAATCGGGAATCGTCCGTGTGGTCGATGGGGACATCCGTGACCGGGATCTCGTGCACGACGTGACCCGCGGAAAGGATCTCGTCTTCCATCAGGCCGCGATCCGTATCACCCAGTGCGCCGAGGAGCCCCGACTCGCGCTCGAGGTGCTCGTCGACGGAACGTTCAACGTGCTGGAGGCGGTAATCGAACACGGCGTGGACAAGCTCGTATCGGCGTCGAGTGCTTCCGTGTACGGCATGGCGGAACAGTTCCCCACGACCGAGCGTCACCATCACCACAACAACGACACGTTCTACGGTGCTGCCAAGTCCTTCAACGAGGGGATGATCCGCAGTTTCCGCGCCATGAACGGACTGGACTACGTGGCATTGCGCTACTTCAACGTCTATGGCCCCCGCATGGACGTGCACGGGCTCTACACGGAGGTTCTGGTGCGTTGGATGGAGCGCATCGTGGACGGACAGCCGCCCCTCATCTTCGGAGACGGCAGCCAGACCATGGACTTCGTCTACACGACAGACATCGCGCGCGCGAACCTCCTCGCGGCAGTGAGCGATGTGCGGGACGGCGTGTACAACATCGCGAGCGGCACCGAGACGAGTCTCCTGCAGCTCGCGCAAGCCCTCCTGCGTGCCATGGATTCCGACCTCGCCGTCGAGCACGGCCCGGAGCGCGCGGTGAACGGGGTCGTGAGGCGACTCGCCGACACGACCGCGGCCCGCACGGACCTCGGCTTCGAGGCGAGTGTCGCCCTCGAGGACGGCCTGCGCGAACTCGTCACCTGGTGGTGGCCCCTTCGCGAAGAGATCGCGGCCGGCCGTCCTGAGGTGTCGGTATGACTCGCATCAACGTGATGAAACCGTGGCTGGGCTCCGAGGAGGCGAACGCCGTGGCAGAGGTGATCGCCTCGGGCTGGGTCGCGCAAGGTCCTCGCGTCGCGGCCTTCGAGGCGGCGTTCGCGGAGACGATGCACGCCGAGCACGCCGTGGCGACCTCGAATTGCACGACGGCGCTGCACCTCGCCCTCGTCGTGGCCGGAATCGGCCAAGGCGACGACGTGGTCGTCCCCTCCTTCTCCTTCATCGCGACGACGAACGCCCCCACCTACGTTGGCGCCCGGCCGGTGTTCGCCGACGTCGATCCGCTCACTGGAAATGTCACTGCCGCCACCATCGAGGCGGCCCTCACCGACCGCACCCGGGCCGTCATCGTGGTGGACCAGGGCGGGATGCCCGTGGACCTCGACCCGATCCGATCGCTATGCGACCCTCGTGGGATAGTCGTGATCGAGGATGCTGCGTGCGGTGCCGGGTCGATCTACCGCGGCCGATCGGTCGGCGCCGGGGCGGTGCTCACGGCGTGGTCGTTCCACCCTCGCAAGATCCTCACGACGGGTGAGGGCGGCATGCTCACCTCGAGCGAACCGGCTTGGGCGCAGCGAGCGGCCCGCCTGCGAGAGCACGCCATGAGCGTCTCGGCCAATGACCGGCACTCGAGCATTCTCGCTCCTGCCGAGGAATACGCCGAAGTCGGATTCAATTACCGCATGACCGACCTGCAGGCTGCGATCGGGCTCGTGCAACTGGGCAGGCTCAGCGAAATAGTCTCCCGACGACGAGCCAACGTCGCGCTCTATCGGGACGGACTGGCCGACCTTCCGGGCCTTCGACTCGTCGAAGACCCGGCCTGGGGCACGAGCAACTTCCAGTCGTTCTGGATCGAGGTCCAGAGCGATTTCCCCCTCGATCGGGATGGGCTCCTCGCCCATCTTGCGAGGCACGAAATCTCAGCCAGGCGCGGGATTATGTCCGCGCATCGCCAGCCGGCCCACCGCGGTCGGGACGCCGGAAACGCCGACCTGTCGGTGACGGAGCGCCTGGCTGACCACACCCTGATCTTGCCGCTCTACCACTTGCTCGAGGATGCCGATCGTGACCGTGTGATCAACTCGATCCGAGCGGCGGCGGGGGTGTGACTGCCATGGAGGAGATTGTCCTCATCGGCGCGAGCGGCCTCGCGCGCGAGGTGATCGCCAGTCTGCGGCAGAGCCGATTCCAGCGCGTTGTCGGTGTGCTGGACGATGATTCGGAGTCTCTCGACACGACCTGCGGGGGAGTGCCAGTGGTGGGAAATTCCTTCGACCTCTCCCGGTTCTTGCACACGCGAGTGGTGGTCTGCGTCGGTTCCGGCGGTTCGCGGGAACGCATAGTGGCGCGCCTGAACCTGCCGCTCGAACGGTATGCGACAGTCATCGATCCGCGCGTGAGCAATCCCGCCGATTGCCCGATAGGCGCTGGTTCCATCCTGCTGGCCAACGTTACGATCACCGCGGATGCAACGATCGGCAATCACGTCGTCATGATGCCCTCGGTAACGGTCACTCACGACGATCGGATAGATGATTTCGTCACTCTCGCGGCGGGTGTCGCTCTCGGCGGCGGTGTTTCAGTGGAGCGCGCGGCCTATCTCGGGATGAATTCCTCGGTTCATCCCGGGGTGCAGGTCGGTTCATATTCCACTCTAGGCATGGGCGCGGTTCTTCTTCGTGCGCTACCCGACGGTGAAACCTGGGCGGGCGTCCCGGCTCGGCGGCTCGTCGATGTCCCTGCCGCGCTACATCTCGTTCCAGGTGGGGAGGCCGCACGATGACCGGCGTACCGATGCTCGATCTCGGTTGGCAGCACGAACGGATTGCGGACCGCGTGCGTGCGGGGTTTGACCGCGTGTGTGCAGAGAACAGCTTCATCCTCGGTCCGGATGTCGAAGAGTTCGAGTCCGCTTTCGCCCGGTACTGCGGGGTCGATCATGTCATCGGTGTCGGCAACGGCACAGACGCACTCGAACTCGCGCTTCGTGCGGCGGGGATCGGGGTGGGCGACGAAGTGGTCATTCCGGCCAATACCTTTGTCGCCACCGCGGAGGCGGTGGTGCGGGCGGGAGCCGAAGTCGTCTTCGCAGATTGCACTGAGGACTTCCTGTTGGATCCTTCGGCGCTCGCCTCCCGGCTGACGGATCGCACCCGCGCGGTGATCGCGGTACATCTATATGGCCAGACCGCGGATGTCGACGCCATCCGATCGGTAGCCGGGCAGGGGATCATCATGGTCGAGGATGCCGCCCAAGCCCAGGGCGCTCGGTACCGCGGTCGCCGAGCGGGTTCGCTCGGCGATGTCGCTGGCACGAGTTTCTACCCGGGTAAAAACCTCGGGGCATATGGCGATGCCGGTGCCGTGATCACCGCATCCACGCACATTGCCGATCGCGTGCGGGCCTTTCGAAACCACGGCGGTCTGCACAAGTACGAGCACCTCGAGGTCGGCTCAAACTCGCGGCTGGATTCGTTACAGGCGGTGGTGCTGGCGGCCAAGCTCGATCTGCTCGATGAATGGAATGCCGAACGGGTGAAGCTCGCAGCGCGATACACGCGGCTTCTGGAGGATCTGCCGGAAGTCGTGCCGCCACGCACCACCAGTGGAAACCATCATGTCTTCCACCAGTTCGTCGTGCAGGTACCGGAACGGGATCGTGTCCTCTCCGAGTTGCTGTCCCAGGGTATTGGCGCGGGGATTCACTACCCGACTCCGGTTCACCTGCTTCCGGCGTTCGCCTCTTCGGCGAACCCGGAAGGCTCGTTTCCGGTGGCGGAGCGGCTGGCGAAGCACATCCTGTCCCTCCCGATCTTTCCCGGCCTCAGCGAGCACCAGCAGGACGTCGTTGTGGAATGCCTGCGGATCTCGGTGCGCAAGTCGCTGCGAGTGCCAGCTAAAGCGGTACCGGCGATTTTCGTTGGAGGCTGACAAGGATGTCAGCCCATCGGATGACGCGGGAGAGCCCGGGAGCGTCTCGGGCTCTCGCGTGGAGTTTCATCAATACGGCGATCTCGCGGCTGGGTACGCTCGGAATCGGCATCGTGCTTGCTCGACTTCTCGGGCCGGAGTCATTCGGCACCTATGCGGTGGCCTTCGTCGCGTTGGCGGCCGTGCTGAGCTTCAACGAATTGGGCGTGAGCCTCGCGATCGTGCGGTGGCCCGGCGATCCGAGAGAGATCGCACCGACAGTGACGACCATCTCCGTGGTGGCGAGTGGGCTCTTCTTCGCGGCAGCCTGGGTCGCCGCGGGCCCGTTCGCCCAGGCCATGGGCGACCCCGCGGCCACTTCGGTGGTGCAATTGCTGTTGGTGAGTGTCCTGGTGAACGGTGCGGTGGCCACGCCTGCGGCGCTGCTCCAGCGCGACTTTCGACAGGGCACCCGCATGATCGTCGACCAGGTGAACGTGTGGTCGGGGGCGATCGTGTCAGTGGTGCTCGCCCTCGCCGGGTTCGGAGCCATGAGCCTTGCGATCGGTCGCATCGTTGGCACGGTACTTTCGGCGATCCTGTTTCTCCTTTACTCTCCTCTGCCATATCGTTTTGGACTCAGTCGCGAGCACCTGCGGCCCCTCCTCTCTTTCGGTTTGCCGCTTGCTGGTGTCAGCATCATCGTTTTCGCTGTGGGCTATGCCGATCAGCTCGTGGTTGGCAACCTGCTCGGATCGACGATGCTCGGTTTCTACGTGCTTGCATTCAACTTGGCGAGCTGGCCGGTGAGCATGTTCTCCCAGCCCCTCCGCAGTGTCGCGCCGGCAGCATTCGCTCGGCTGCAACACGCCCCCGAAGCAATGCGCACGGCCTACCTTGCCTTCCTCAGGGTGGTCTCGGCGGTCGCAGTGCCAGTCTGTTTCGCGATCGCCGGGGCGGCTGATCCCGTTATCCGGTTCGTCTACGGTGCGCAGTGGGCCCCGGCAGCACAGGCCCTCAGCTGGCTGGCTGTGCTCGCCGCATTTCGTATCGTCTTCGAGCTCGCCTATGACTATCTCGTGGTGGCAAAGCGATCCGGCTCCCTGCTGATGGTGCAGGTAACTTGGCTGGTTGCTCTTCTGCCCGCGCTTGTCGCCGGAGCCGTTTTCGGGGGAATCGGAGAGGTGGGGATGGCACAGTTGGCGGTCGCAGCGATGGTTGTGACACCCATCTACCTGTGGCGCCTGCGGAAAAACGGTATCCGTCGGCGTGATGTGGCGGCGCAGGTCTGGTTGCCTTTGCTCGTGGGACTGGCCGTGTTCGCCGCGTCCCGCGCGCTCGCCCTGGCCCTGTCGAGTTCCTTCGTCGGGGCGGCACTCGCCGGAGCGATCGCCCTTGTCGCGATCGCAGCGCTGCTTTATCGTGACCGGTCGACTGTACTTTCGTTGCGCAATATCGGAGCGGATGTCCCTGCCACCACGGCGCCTCCAGCACTCGAAGCGGGACATCTCCAGAGCCAGCCGACTCATCGCGCTGAAGGCCAGGGATAGTCTCGTGAAGATTCTCGTCTACCCCCACGACCTCGGGCTCGGAGGCAGCCAGCTCAACGCCATCGAAATCGCGGCCGGCGTTGCCTCTCTCGGGCACGAGGTCGCCATATTCGGTCGCCCGGGTGTACTCGAGTCGCGGATTCGAGAGCTCGGTCTCGAATATATAGAGGCACCCCAGCCGGGTCGTCGTCCGTCGCCCACGGTGGTCACTTCATTGACGAGTATCATCGACGACCGGGGAATCGATGTGGTTCACGGCTACGAATGGCCGCCTGCCCTCGAGGCGAGACTGGCTGCTCGCCGCCGACCTTCCACGGCCGCGGTTGCCACCGTCATGTCGATGGCGGTCGCGCCATTCATCCCGCGCGCAATGCCCCTGCTCGTGGGCACCCAGGAAATTGCGGATGCCGAGCGGGCGGCTGGCCGTCACCGTGTAGGCCTTCTTGAACCTCCCGTGGACCTCGCCTACAACACTGTGGATGCCGAGGTGGGCCAGGCGGCGTTCCGTCGCCGTTTCGGTCTCGATTCATCCCGCTACACGGTCACTTTGGTGACTCGATTCGCGCACGAGTTAAAGCTCGAAGGAACCCTGGCCGCCATCGAGGCGGTCGCCACTATCAATGACTCGCTGCCGGTGAGGCTGGTACTGGTTGGTGACGGCCCGGCCCGGCCGGTGGTCGAGGCCCGTGCGCAGGACGTCAACGCGCGGGTGGGAGAGGGCACAATCGTGCTCACGGGCCAGCTGGATGATCCGCGAGCCGCCTACGCCACAGCCGATCTGGCACTCGGTATGGGCGGCTCGGCGTTACGGGCCCTGGCCTTCCGGTGCCCCCTCGTCGTGCAGGGGGAGTGCGGATTCTGGCAGCTTCTCACCCCAGAATCTGTCGATCGGTTCCTGGTGACCGGATGGTACGGAATCGGAGACTCGCCCGCCGACGGCGCTCTGGTTCTCGAACGGATCCTTCGCGAGATCCTGCCCGATTCACGGCGACGCGGGCAACTCGGCGATTTCGGCCGTGAGCTTGTGGAGCATCGATTCTCGCTCGAACACGCCGTCCAGGTGCAGCTCGCGCAGTACCGGGATGCCCTCGCACATTCCGCCGGTCGGGCTGAGTCACTGCGAGCCGACGCCAAAGCACTCTGGTGTTACGCAAACTACTACCTGCGCAAGCGAGTGCGACGAGCACGCGGCATGGAGCGCGCGGACGACTTCAACGCCAACCCCGTGCGCGCCACCCTGCGTGCCACCGAGGCGGCGGGCCCCCGATGACGGGTGCGGTGCCCCTGGGTGGGGAGGCCGTCGCATACCTGGCCGGCAGCCGCTGGACTGACGTGCCGGGCACTGACCGCCGACTCGTCACGGCGCTCGGTCGGATGGTACCCGTGTTGTGGGTCGATCCACCGTTCTCTGTTCTCACCCGATCCCGAACCGGTGCCGCGGAGACTCCTCGCGCCGGCACCGACCTCGTCGCACCGGGTGTCACCAGGCTGCAGGTGCCTACTCTCCCCGGGGGATCGAGAGTGGGGTTGCGTGGGCTGGTCGATCGTGGGCGGTCCCGGGCCATCAGCTCGGCCCTGCGTGCCCTCGGTACTCGGGCCGGCGCGATCGTCGTTGCCTCACCGCGAGAATCCTTTCCACGCGGTGTTCCGGGTAGGCGGGTGCTGTATGTCACCGACGACTGGGTCGCCGGTGCCGGTCTGATGGGACTATCAGTGACACGCATCACGGACGACCTCGAACGCAACCTGGGATCAGCGGATATCGCGGCTGCAGTCTCCCCGTCACTTGCTGAGCGGCTCACGAAAGAGTTCAACACCCCGGTTGTGGTGCTGGCGAATGGTTGCGAGCCGCCACCGGATGACTTTCGCCCGGAGCCGGGTGAGCAGGCGGTGCTTGTGGGCCAGCTGAACGACCGACTCGATCTCGAGCTTCTCGAGGCGCTTCGCCGAGCAGGTATTCCCCTGGTGGTGATCGGCCCCCGCAGTTCGACCACCTCCGAGCGGGCGAATCGGCTCGACACACTATTGAGCAGCCCCACCGTGGACTGGCGGGGTGCGTTGCCTGCCGCAGAGCTTCCCGCCCTGCTCGGGTCGATGGGTGTGGGAATCACCCCCTACGCCGACACGGCATTCAACCGTGGCAGCTTTCCATTGAAGACACTCGAGTACCTCGCTGCCGGGCTCCCCGTAGTGTCCTCGGACCTGCCCTCGGTGGGTTGGCTGCAGACGGACCTGATCGAAGTGGCTACCGGCCCGACCGAATTTGCCAAGCGGGTCGCTGAAGTGCTCTCCCGACCCTCGACCGCTCATGATCGGGAACGCCGGATCGCCTTCGCGCGACGCCACAGCTGGCAAGCGCGAGCCGACCAACTACTCAGACTGATCACGGGGTAGGGCTACGCCCTCCGGTTGGGAACGTCGGCCATAGAGGCGCCAGTAGGCACCGCAGAGGCCGATGACCAGGAAGAGGGTTCCTGCCGACATCCGGAACGAGAGGTCGTCGAAGAAGGCCGTCATCAGTGTCCCAGCCGCGATCGACGCGATGAGCGCCTGTCCGAGCTGGCGAGGAAGGCGGTCGGTCTGGAGCACCCTGCCGCGCCACACCACGAGCAGAGCTGTGACGAGCAGTCCGAGCAGGGCTGCCAGCCCGACGACACCGAGTTCGATCGCCGTGAGGAGGAATTGGTTGTCCAGGATGCGGTACTGGGGCAGGAAGGTGCCGAAACCACGGCCGAATAGCGGACTGCGTTCGATGAATCCCAACGCGACCTCGTAACTTCCCGTGCGGGAGGCAGAACTCGAGTCCTGCCCAACGTTGAGGAACAGGTAACGCACTGAGCCGATCATCCCGGGGACGAGCACGTAAATCGCTACGACTCCCACCGGGGCGATCGCAACAAACCAGCGCCTGGCGCGGACGGACCACGAGGGGAAGAGAACAAGGAGGCCGATGATCAGGCCGACAACGGCCGAACGGGATCCGGACAGCGCGAGAGCCCCGACGATGAGTATGGCGGGCGTCCAGCGCCGGACGGCCGATCGAGAGGTGTCGTCAAAAGCGAGGGTGAGCGCAATCGGCAGGATCATCGACAGGACGAAAGCGTATTCGAGGGGGTTCGTGGCCGTCGCTGCCGCCCGGGCGAACCCGCTGCGATCCTGCACCGCGGAAAAGTCCTGGGTGGCCGTGAATCCTGGAATTGTTATCGCCGAGACGAGTGACTGTTTCGTCACGAACTGCACGAGCCCGAGGGCAGCGAAGAGCGACCCGGCGAGCACGAGTCGCCGTATCAGAGTGAGCAGCCGCGCGCGGTCGCGAATGCCATCATTGGCGATCAGCACCACACCGGCTAATGACAGCACGCGCAAAATTCCGATATCGGCTCCACTGATCTCGACGGGGGAGTGCGGGTTCAGCATCGCCACGATATAGCTCACGACCACGGCGGCCATGAAGATAAAAAAAGCCGTGCGAATCGGTCGGTGTGAGCCATCTCGCGTCGCCTCCGTGCGGGAGAGCTGGTACCACGCCCACCACACGCCCGAGAGCACGCCGAACAGCACAGCGGGCGAACCGGCCGCTCCCAATGGTGCGATAGTGCGATCGGATGGCACCACATAGAGCAGCACGAAATATACTGTGAGCACGAATGCTGCGTCGAGCCGGCGAGGCACCCTTCGCTCTGTCCCACGCTCACCGCGAGGGGTGGGAATTCGTTTCAGCTGGGTCATGCTCAGTCCTCGGACGGAGTGGATACCCGAGTCCGATGTACGCGTGCGGCCTGTCGACCCTTCGACTGGCGTTTCCCAACCGCGGCACCCTGCGGGAGGGTCGGCCGTGTCGAAGCCGATGCGGTGACCGACGAGCGGGAGTAGGAAGCTGCACTGGCTGTATCACTGGCTGCATCCTCCGCCGCTGATTGCTCGCGACGACGGCGGCGAGAGATCGCGAGGCCGTCGATCAGCCCGGTGAGCAGCACGCTCAGCACAACGCCGAGCGCGCCGACACCGACCACCACCTGCAGGCGGGCCTTCCCATCGAGCTTCGGTTTCTGGTCCACTGCGATGGTGGTGACGTCGATCTTGGAGTCGACCTTCACCGATAAATTTGTTTGGATCTGGTCGAGAACCTCCGGCACGGCTGCAAGCACTGCCTCGGTCATCAACGTCGCCCGCGCTGGGGTGGGGGCGTGGGACTCGATGAGGATGATCGGCCCGCTGGTGGTGGTATCTGCCGAGGTGGTAAACGTTGCGCCGCGGTTCCGTTTGACCAGGGGCTCCCTGTAGGCATCGGAGTTGATGGAGCGCGTGAGGATGTCGACGGCCTGGCTGAGGCCACCGAGTCTCAGGTAGGGGTTAGCATCCGGATCGGACGCCGACTTGGGTGGAAGCAGAACGACGCTGGCCTGGGAGGTGTACGACACGGGAATCACGCTGTAGAGGGCTACGCTGGCTCCGGCGGTGACTAGCAATCCTGCGACAACGACGTACCACCGTCGGGCAAGGCTGTTGAGCAAGTCGCGAAGGTTCATGTCGGGTCCTCCTTGGGGCAAATCTCACCCAAACTTATCAGGTTATGGTCTCGGGCGCCCCGGAGCAGTTTTGCCTGAGCGCAATGATGCGAGCCGGTCCTTGAGACGGTTGAGACCGTCTTTTCCGAGAACGGCGCGCGCCAGTCTCTTGGCCGATACGCGTACAAAGTCCCGACTGCCGCGGATCGGTTCGACAAGCAGGTGGGCAACGGCAAGTTCGCGGTCATTTGGATCGTCGATGCTGTCGAGAAGTCCGGGGAATAGCTCCGGATAATCGCCCTTTCGCACGAGGGTGCCCTTTACTCGGTTGCTCACGTTGGTGCCGTGAACCACCTGGAGCCAAGCCGGCTCTCCCCCGATCTCCGTCACCGGCATGTGGCGGGGCAGCAGGTCGTGCCAGTCACTCCAACAGGTGCTCGGGTCGTCCCACCCCTCGCGTACTGAGCAGAATGCGTTGTGCCGGTCCACTCGGAGATGAAGATCCACCGGGGACAGGATAAGACCGCGGCTCAGGTAGATCGCGGCTCGCGGTGCGGAGGACGTGCACTGCTGGAGACGCTCGACAAAGTCGACCGCGAGTCCGTCGTCGTTGTCGAGGTTGGTCGTGAGAAGTGTTGCGCCGCGGGCACCGGTAACGGTGCGTAGATCCTGAATGAGCTGAACGGGAGACACCGACTCGCGAAAAATCGGTGAGAACACGCGCTGCGCCTCGAATGCCGCGATCCTCTCACGCAGCCACTCCGGGCTTTCCGGATCGAAATAGATAATCCAGTGGAACTTTCGATTGGTCTGGGAAAGCACTGAGGGCACACAATAGGTCTCGAAGAGATCCACTCGCTTGCGCAGCCACCCCTCTTGCGCACGCACCAGTGATTCCACCCCGGGCGTGGGAAGGTTAAAACGTGTGAGCAACACGTGATCGATGTTTGTGATCATGCTGCCCTCCAGGCGGCCGCTCGACGATCAAATCGACTCGAGGACTACCAGTATGGCCGCGCCCGGCCAGCGGCGGTATTATTACTTTCTCGATGCGCGCAGATGCGTGAAGGAGGTGCGGGTGACAGCGTTCCAGTTGCTGCGCGTGCTCGCGAGAAGATGGTACGTGTTGGTCGTGGTCGCCGCAATAACCGGTGCGGCCGTGCTGCTTGTGCAGCGCGCACCGGGGGTCTACTGGACGCAGGTCACTGTCGTTTTTCTCCCGCCGAAAAATGCGAACGTGCTCGAGGACCAGAACACGAGCATTGTGCAGTTTGTGGCTGTCATCGAGCGCGAGTTCAACGGAACTCCGGACACCACGCGCAGTGCATCTTCCAGCGGCACCCTTTACGGCGAAGGGGTGCGCTCGGGGTGGCAGGTCTCGCTGTCCAACAACGGCGGACAGTGGCAGAACAACTTCAATCGGCCGTCGCTTTCCATCGAGGTGGTGGATTCTTCCCCGCAAAAAGTGGTGGAGACCGCGGCCTCCCTCAGCGCGCAGGTCAGCCGCCTCGCCGAGACACAGCAGACCGGTATCGGTATCGCGACCAAGAATCACGTGACGACGATCAACTCGCCCGCCAGTCCGGTGGTCAGCTACGTGCAGGGGAGCGATACACGAGCCGGCATCGCCGTCATCGCTCTTGGTACTGTCGCCGGGGTGCTCGCAGCGGCTCTCGTCGACTGGATCGTTCTCGCAGCGTCCGACCGCGCTTCGCGTGCCGCAGCCGAGCTGGACATCCATCGCAATGCCCGAGCCCGGCGCAAGCGGATGCCCCCGATGGAGAAGGTTCCCCGCTAAAGCGTCACGCGATAGATGTGGTAGCTGTACTCCTTTGCGAAATTGTCGGTGAAGGTCTTGCCGGTCACCGCAAGGGTGCGATTCTCGCCGATCACCTCGACCGAGGTTCCGTTGACACCCGCCGGAAGGGTGAAGGTTCTCTGGCCCGGCTGGCTCGAACCGTCGATCATTGAGAACACATAGGCCGACCCATTCCACGTCTTGAGCATCGTGTTCAGACCGGCACCGAAGCTGTAGCGGTAGGACTGGCTATTGATCACCGGAGCAAGCTGGTGCACGGTGGCATCCACCTGTGCCGCAGCCGCGACTTGGGCCGCCCCACAGAAGTTCGCGGTGACCTGCGACTGCCTCAGGATGCTTCCGCCCTGGCACGGCCCTGAGAGGCTCTGGTTGAAGTACACGATGCCACGAGCCTCGTTGATCACCGAGTTCATGACAGCGCCCTTGAGCTGCCCCGGGGTCACGTAGACGGCGGGAGCATCCGCTCCAGGCCCGCCGTTCAGGTTTTCCACGAACTGCCAGATGGGCTGGAGTTTGTTGTCGACTGCATCCCGCTTCTGAAGCATTTGAATGGTCTTGCCATAGGACGATGACATGCGGCAGTTGGCCTGGTTCACGGCGACGATGTAGCTGTCTCCCTGGTAAGGATTCCAGTCGCAGAAGGGGATGGTGTACCAGTACATGTCTGCGGAGACTACGTCGGTGTAGTTGTTGACGTATGCCTCGGCATCCGACTGATTGCCGTATTCGCTCATCACTATCTGGGTGAAGTTGGCGTACTCGAAGCGACCGCTGCCCGCATCGGCGTCCTTGATCGCCTGGAGATGGGCACGGCCTTCGGCGGGGGTGAATCGACCGTCGACCTCGTCATCCATGAAATTACCGACCCAGTTGGATGCCCCGGTTGCCGGAGTATTGGCGAGCTTGCCACCGATCCAGTACACCCCATTGTCCTTGAAGAGGTTGTAGTCGGTGCTTTCGTCCATGCCGATGTAGGTGTTGATGCCCACTGACTTGTCATAGGCTGCTTCGGAGTTGCTCGAGATGCCGTTATACCAGACCACCACCGGGAAGAAGCTAGGGTCATCCCAACCGGCAGCGGCTGTCGCGGGAAACTTCTTCCAGTAGGCGGAGCCACCCTCCCAGGGAATGCGCGGCAGGCTGAGTGTTGCGCCGGACGGTGCCGGAGCGGCCCGTGGCGTCGAAGGTGTCGTGGCCGTTGGGGTGGGTGTCGGAGTCGGCGTGACCGACGGCACCGGCGATGGCGAGGTTGGCGGCACCGGCGTTGCAACTCGCGGCACGACGACCGCCCCCGCATTCGGGGTGAACACCACGTCGACGTAGTAATTGCTGTTGAGGTAGTTGTAGCGGGGAAACTTGTTCGAGCCGTAGCGGTAGACGCCTCCGCCGGCCGGGATAGTTAGTGCCCCTTGTGTGATGGAGGAGGCCAGTCCCTGCACGTCGGCCGAGTAGCGCCCGCGGGGCGCGACGTACGACGCGACGTAGCTTCGGCCCTTGGCGATGGCGACGGGCTTGGAGAACCGCGCGGTCTGCCAGCCGGTTGCGGACTCTCGAGTGAAGACGGTGGTCGCCAGTTTCACGCCCGACGAGCTCCAGAGCGCTCCCACATGACGGCCGGTATTCTTCGGCCCCTTATAGAACCGCACCCCGGAAATGGTGCCGTCGACGGAGCTGGTGAAGGTGACACCGAGGCTCACCAAACCGCGGTCTGGGTCGGTGATCGTCTGGGGTGTCGCATTCGCGAAGAACACTCCCACCTGGGCTGCCGAGGCGCTGTCACCGGCGCGCGTACCACCGATCAGGGTCGCTACCAATGCGACCACAGCTACCGAACCTAGCACCGCCCGGAAGACCAGCCGCCTCGAGCGGCCACTGATCGTGGTGGAAATGTTGGCATGGGTCATTGCGGCCTCGCGTGTTCAAGAGTCGGTAGGCGCCGTCCGCAGATCAAGATAGCAAGGATTCGCGACACCGTCCACCGCGGCAGTGCGACTCAGGGCCCGCCAGCCCACATCATCGACTAGATTCGTCACGCTCCCAGATGGCCGCGGTCGAGGCGGGCTTGCGCGCAGATCGACGGCCTACGGTCGTGAGAGCGGCATATGTGATCGCATCGAAAAAGCTGATGGGACCCCGGATAGTGGCGAGCAGGTTAAGCACTGTCAACGCGGTCGTCGAGTCGGCGCCGGACTCCGAATTGCCGCGCCTTTGGCGTGTGAGCACGAGGACGAGAGTGCCAACCGAACGGGGGGTACGTACTTTGACCGGCTGGCTCGAAACGACGCTCTTTTCGTGTGCGGAAAATGAGGTGTCCATGAATAGATCGTCCGCGATGAGGGGCGGGAATACGCCGATTCGATCGTGCCCGGATCGATCGACTGCGTAGGCGCCCGCGCCCCACAGCGATGCCGCCATGGCGGGCATCCGGCTGCGGGCACGGTAGTAGGCGCGAACGAGTGGGGAAGCTCCACTGGTGTCGTAGAGGAAGCGCGGCCTGGCGGCAAGCAGGGTCACGTCGTCGAGTTCGGCGAAGACGGCGGCGATCGTCCCCGGCGTGATGTCGATGTCTGCGTCGAGGTAGAGGCGCGGCCAGGCGGTCGCTGCTTCGTCACCCAGATTGAGCGCGGCTGACTTGGAGGCGACGGATGTTTCGAGCACTCGCACCCCATCGAAGTCCGCCGCGATTGCTGCCGTGTCATCCGAGCAACCGTTGCAGATGACGATCACTTCGAGGCGCCCGGATCGAGCGGCGGAGGCGAGTGGCCGAAGGGTGCGGCCGATCACACCGGCCTCGTTATGGGCTGGAATCACCACCGAGCCGATCGGTGAGCCCGGTGTGCCTGCGGGCAGGCGGCTGCCCTGCGGGAGCGCGATCCAGAAGCGCTGGTGGAGCACCACCCGGAGGCGAGCCCTGTGGTCCGGCTTCCACGAGCGCACGGCCTCGTGGAAAATGACCACGGCACGGAAGGCCGCGGCGTACCAGGAGCCATGATGCTTGCGCACATAACGCACACGATTCACCGCCATCAGCGTGGCTAGTTCGTTGGAGGTGCCAGATCCTCCCTGCGCGTGGTGGACGACTGCCGACGGCTCGAACCAGATCGAGAAGCCCTTGACCCTCACGCGCCGAAAGAAGTCGGTCTCTTCCGAGTAGAGGAAGAATCGGCTGTCCCACGCCCCCACCGCTCCCGCGACCCGCCGATCGATGAGGAGGGCGGCACCGGTTGCCCAGTCGATCAGGTGGGGATGACGGTAGCTCTCGGCATCCACGTCGATCTCGCTCGAGAAGTCGGGTCGGTTCTTGAATCGACTGCCGAAGAGCGCGTCGCCGAGGGCGTTGACGATGGTTGGTTCCCGGCGGAGGGAGGGATACACCGAACCTTCGGCATCCATGATGCGTGGCACAACCACCCCCGCTCCAGTTGCGGCAAGCCTGTCGAGCATTGTGCGCACGGCACCGCGGTCGATGGTGAGGTCGGGGTTGAGAACGAGCACCGCCGTGCATTCGCCGACACGCGTCATCGCACAGTTGATGCCCTGAGCGTAACCGACGTTGCCGCCCGTCTCGACGGTGAGCAGGTCGGGCTGCTCGCCAATGATCTGCAGCGTCGAGTCGGTCGATCCGTTGTCGGCGATCACGACCCGGATGCTTAGATCGTGGCACTCGGCGCGAAGACTCGTAAGGAGGTCGCCGAGGTGCTCTGCGCTGTTGTAGGTGACAATCGCCACAGCCACGTCTACCCGGCGATCGTCGGTCACAAATCGCTCATTCGACGCAACGTCCGGCTGCGGGGCGAGGCAGTGCGGCTCAAGGAGGGATGCGGATGCCGCACTCGCGGGCGCACTGTTGCGCCGCACCGAGAGGTACGCCGGCGGACCGTCGACCAGGTAGCGATGAGCGAGCCTGCGGGGTTCCCGCGAGAGTCGCCACGCCCATTCAAACCCGGCTCCCGCGATCCACTCGGGAGAACGCTCGACCCGGTCGGCCAGGAAGTCGACGACGGCACCGAACGCGAGAAGGACGCGGGCGCCCGAGGTGATCCCGTTCTCTGCGATCCAGAGCTCCTGCCGTGGCTTTCCGAGACCGACGATCAGGATGTCGGTGCTCGCCGCGGCGACATCGCGCGCGAGGCCGTCGGACCGGCCCAAATCTTCGAGGTCGGCACGGGACGGATCCCAGTACCCGCTCACCAGCAGGGCAGGCCGCTCGGCTATCAGTTTCGCGCGCAGCAGGTTGTGGGTCTCGGTCGCACCGCCGAGGAATCCGACACTGACGCCGGAGTGTTCCGCCTGATCCAGGATCGCGCCGGCGAGGTCGCTTCCCGCCAGCCGTGGCCACGAGGCACCGGTAATGCGCGCGGCCTGGCTGGCCAAGGGTGCGCCGTCGATGAGGTTCAGCCAGCGCAGCCCGGTCGACGATCCTGCGTCGAGAGCACCGTGCCAGCGTGCACCGCTTCCGAAATGGTGCACATGGTCGAGATTGACCGAGACGACCGCGAGGGGCGGACCGTCAGCAGCGCCGGCGCGGAGGTCGATTTCGGCGAGGGCTTCGGCACGTTCAACGAGGTCCACCTCGCATCCCCCGAGCACGATGCGCGTGGTCTCCGCGGTCATCCGCGCACCACCGATGGCGACCAGGCGTGCTCGATGAACAGGCGTGGGGTCGCGGAACCCGAAATTGCAATCGACCAGACATCGCTGTCCCCGGCCTGGCCTGTTCGGGGCAGCCCGTAGAGGATCGTCGAGTTATCGAGCCATTCGACCTGGTCGTCGACGTTGTGCTTTTCGGGCAGCACCGTTTCGACTCCCGACCTCAGGTCAAGCACCGCGATGGACCAGAAGGCGGTCGCGGTGGTCGAGATATTCTTTTTGTAGGCGATGTGGGATCCGTCTGGCGAGATAGACGGGCACTCTGCGGTCTGGCGGATGGCGGTGAGGGTGCGCGCCGCAAGGTCGCCGCGTACCAGCCACGTGAGGCCTCCGGACGCGGCAGTCGCATAGAAGACGTTGTCGTCGGTGGTGAAGGTCACGCCCCAGAAGTTGCGATCAGCGGCGGTGATGGGACTGCCGTCCACGAGCAGGGTGAAGGTTTCCAGGTTGCCGAAGGCCGTGCCATCCACCGATAAGATCTCGGTGACGGTTTCGAATCCCACTGTCGCGTATGCGGCCCCGGTGACAAAGGCGGTGAAGGCCACCAGTTTCGAATCCGCCGAGATTCGCGTGCGGCTGGGAAAGCCAGGAAGGCCCCAGGTTCGCAGGGGCTTACCGGAGTGGTCGAGCAGGGTCGCCGAGAAAGTGGTGACGATGCCCCGATCGATGCGGAGGCAGATCGTGCGGGAGGCGGTTTCGTACACCCGGTCACACGGCAGCGTGCCCACGCTGCGTGAGCCCGAGGGATCGGCGATGGGCACGCTCGAAACAAGGCCGTAGCCGGCCCCCGCCGCAGTATTGCGAAAGGTGACGCGGGGCGCGTTCGCCGTGTCGGGAGAGGTGTTCGTGGTGCGTACCTCGCTGGGGGCATCCAGTCTCGCCCGGTACGCCGCGATCTCGGTGATGCCGTAGGCCGAGGCACCGCCGAGCAGCAGCAGCGTGAGGATTCCCGCGACGATGAGTCGAAGACGGGGACTCATGGCGCATCCCGGGTCAGTGGTGCGGTGGAGCCGGAACTGTGCAGCGGGCGCATCAGCACGACGGCAACACCAATCGCGATCACGAGCGCGGAGATCACGATGATGAGTGCGTTGCCGCGCCCGAGCGCGAACCAGAGCACCCCGAAACCGGTGGATGCGACGAGCCGGGACAGCGCGACCACGGTCTGCGCGGCGGCGATTCCACTCGCTGTGCTGCCCTGGGGGGTGAATTGCCCGGCGAGCGCTGCAAGCACGCCGTCGGTGGCCGCGTAGAACGCTCCGAGCAGCAGTAAGCACAGAATCGTGGTCACGTTGCCACCGAAGGGTACGACAGCGCAGCCGTAGGCGAGGAGGAGCGCAGCGTGCCCGCCGACGAACACCCGGCTACGCCCGATTCGATCGGCGAGTCGGCCGAGCGGAACGGCGAACAGGAAGAATGCCACGTTTGTGCCGACGTACAGGAGGGGGAACCATTGGGCGGCGAAATCAGTTCGGGCCTGAAGCGCGAGGTATACGAATCCGTCGCCGATGGTGAGCACGCCGAGGAGTCCCGCCACCACCATGAGACGGCGTAACCGGGGATCGGTGAGGCTGCGCCAGCGAAATGGCGCGCGCTCCCGCCCGGCGGCCTCGCGCTCCCGGCGCGGCCGCCGGTCGGGTACGAGCAGGCCGAGGATGATCACAGCTACGGCTGCCGCCGCGAGCGACACAACGAATACGACCGTGTATCCGGTCGGTACGAGCCACAGAATCAGGAAGGCGAGCAGCGGACCGACGGCGGCGCCGATGGTATCGAGCATTCGATGCACTCCGAAGGAGCGCCCGAGATTGGACGGGACGGACTCGGCGGTGATGAGCGCATCGCGAGGACCTGTGCGGATGCCCTTACCGAGCCGATCGACGGTGACCACGGCGATGATCGCCGCGAAGCCGGTGGCAATGAGGAGCCAGACCTTCGCGACGGCAGAGAGGGCATAGCCGGCGAACGCGATCCACTTGGGGCGATCGGCGCGGTCGGATACCCAGCCTCCACCGATCCGCACAATGGCGCTGACCCCCTGGTTGAGGCCGTCGATGAATCCGTACGCGATGGTGGACAGGCCGAGCGCGCTCGTGACGTAGAGCGGGAGGATGGCCGCGACCGACTCCGACGAAATATCCGTCAACATGCTGACAATCCCGAGCGTGACCACGACAGAGGAGACACGCACGAGTCCGGTGCGACGGTCGGCCTGCGGCGCATCCTGGTGATCGCTGCTACTCAGCGATATGTACACCAGTAGGCCCGTCAGCCAGCCACCGCGGCGAAATTGCCGAGGAGCGTGTAGTGGGAACCGCCCACTGTCGCGGGCGTGACGGTGAGGGTGATCGAATCGTCACCGCGGGCGAAGGCGTATGCCGTCGACCCGCCCACCGCGGGGACGGGCGAGCCGGGCAGCCTCAGTTTCGCAAACTGCACGCTGAACCAGTTCACGAGTTCGGCTGTGTCAACCGTCGTGGTTGCCGACAGCGTCGCCTGTAGATGATTGCCGCTCGATGACACCGATGACGTGGCGATGGTGTTGCCGCTCGGGAGTGGGATGACGGACGGGAAGCCGACCACGAGCGCGCCTGTGCTCGTGGCCGACGCGGGGAGCGGGCCGCTTACCAGCGGTCCCGCAGCTGGGGAGGGAGGCAGGGTCACCACGGGCGTGGCGCCCTGCTGCACCTCGGTGGTCGTGCGCGGGCCGACCGGCTCTGGAGTCGAGGGCATGAGGTCTGCCGGGGCATCCGTAGGGGAGGTGATCGGTCCGATGGGGTTGAGCGTGCCGGCCGCAGCGGGCGGCGAGGCGGACAGACCGGCCTCGGAGCCGGGGGAGCCGGGGGTGCCAGGGGTGCCGGGAAGCAGGCTCGCCGCAACGGTGACAATGATGAGCACGACGGACAGGCCAAGTCCGGCGAGAATGAGACGGCGCGGACTGACCGCGCGGGAGAATTCCGTCACCATCGCCCCCTCAAACGCACGCGGCCGGTCATGATGCTCGAAGCGTCCCGTCAGATTCCCAGTACTGTTCGCCGCTGGTAGGGCAGCTCCAGCGGCCCTCGCCATCGTCGTGCAGCGGAGTTCCGCTCCGACCAACCCAGCCGATACGCCGTGCCGGCATTCCGACAACAAGTGCGAAGTCGGGGACATCCTTCGTTACCACCGCTCCTGCCGCGACGAGGGCGAAACGTCCGATGGTGATCGGGGCGACACACACGGCACGCGCACCGATCGATGCTCCAGATCTCACGGTGACCCCTACTGCGACCCAGTCGTCCTCGGTCTTGCGGCTGCCGTCCACGTTGATAGCGCGCGGAAAGACATCGTTAGTGAAGACCACGGACGGCCCGACGAAGACGCCGTCCTCGAGCAGCGCCGGTTCGTACACGAGCGCATAGTTCTGCACCTTGCAGTTGTGTCCCAGGATCACGCCCGGCCCGATGTACGCGCCGCGACCGATGATGGACCCGTTGCCCACCCGCGCGTATTCGCGTACTTGGGCGAGATGCCAGACCACGCTGCCATCACCGATCGTCGACCGCGGGTCGATGTCGGCGCTCGCCGCGATTTGTGGTGGACCGAGAATGACATCGCGTGGCAGCGCCTCCATCAGT
>JBBRDX010000024.1:0-24263 GCA_038203515.1 Actinomycetales bacterium
GAGGAGTGGACCAAGTTCGCGCCACACGTGCGCGGGCGCGGACACGGGAAGGCCATCGAGCACTACAACCTGCGCGGGCGTGACAACCTGCTTGTGGCCTCGAATACCCGCGGCACGTGCAGCCCTCCGTGGGGACGGCACGCTCACGTCGAGCACCTCGTCCCGATCAAGTGAAGGGGGAAGAGGGATCCCGTGCAGCCGCGCCGCCGTCGCGTGCGAGAAGAACTGACCGGGCTTCAGGCGCGGGGCATAAGCGCGGGCGAGCGCGAGAGTACGCCGCTGCGCGATTTGCCCCGGGTGCTCATCGGGGTTGGGTTTCGCCCGCAGCAGCCCCGCTTCGGGCGCTCCCACCGGCATCCGCGCTCCCCAGAACGGTCGAGCGAGATCCCGACACTGCAGCCGGCCACGTCCGACACCTGCCGCCCGGGCGGCATGCACGACGAAGGAGTGCGTTTCGAAGGTGCTGGAGAGTCGTTGTCGAGGAGCCACGAAACGAGCCTTGTCGAGGAGGAGGCGTGCCGCATCGCGCGAGGGTTGATCGGTGGAAAACCCGCGTGATCGTTCTTGGTTGGAGGACCCTCTCGGGAGCGAAGGGTCAACTTCGCATCGGAATAGTGGTCGTGAGCCTGTGAAGCTGACACCCGGGCGGCCGGGAAGGGAGCGGCCGGGGAGGGGGAACGCGGGACGGGCTACTGGGGCGGATCGCCGATGCGGACCAGGGCATCCACGATCAGCGCCCAGAACTTCGCATGATCGAGGTTCGTGGCCGCATGGGTGGTGCAGTCGTCCGGCGGCGCGGAGCGGAAGTCGGCAACGGTCATGCCAAGGGTCAGTGAGCCGGTGAGCTCGATGTCCAGGGGCACACGCACCACCGTCATCACGCTCGGGTCGATCACGAGCGCGACGGCGCAGGGATCGTGGACGGGCGGATGCTCGAAGCCCTGGGCATCCCGATAGGTCTGGCCGAAGAAGTCGAGGAGTTCGACAACGAACCGGGCAGGCGCGGTGTCGACGGCGGCGATGGCGGCGACGACATCCGGTGTCGCGATGGCCTGGTGCGTGACATCCAGTCCCACCATCGTGAGCTTCCAGCTCTCGTTGAAGACGATGTGGGCCGCCTCTGGATCGATCACGATGTTGAACTCGGCGGCAGCGCTCCAGTTGCCGCTGTGGAATCCGCCGCCCATCAGCACGACCTCCTTGATGAGGGAGGCGATGCGCGGTTCCTTGCGCACGGCGAGGGCGATGTTGGTGAGCGCGCCGGTCGGCACGAGGGTGATCGTCCGGGGAGGAGCGGCCAGGATCGTGTCGATGATGAGATCGACAGCGTGCCGCGGGTCCGCGTCGAACGACGGCTCCGGGAGTTGCGGACCGTCGAGGCCCGATTCGCCGTGGATCGACTCCGCCACCTCGGCGGCGCGCACCAGTGGCCGGTGCGCACCGGCAGCGAACGGCACGCCCGTGATTCCGGCGATGCGTGCGACCGCCAGCGCGTTGCGCGTCACCTTTTCTATCGTCTGGTTTCCGTGCACCGTCGTCACCGCCACCAACTCGATCTCGGGATTGCCGTGGGCGAGGATCAGCGCGATCGCGTCATCGTGCCCCGGGTCGCAATCAAGAATGATCTTCTTCGCCATTGGGTCAGGTTAGCGGCCGGTGGCACCCGATAGATTTGGTGCATGACCCCCTCAGACTTCTTCATGCCCGGCGGCGGCGCGAACATCACCGCGCTCCCCAAGGTCTCGCTGCACGACCACCTCGATGGCGGACTCCGCCCGCAGACCATCATCGAACTCGCTGAGGGAATCGGGTTCGAGCTCCCCCAGACCAATGGAGCAGAGACGGATGCCGCGGCCCTGGGCGACTGGTTCGCCGAGAAATCGGACTCCGGCTCCCTCGTCGAGTACCTCAAGACCTTCGACGTCACCACCGCCGTCATGCAGACGACGGCGGGGCTCATTCGCGTGGCCCGCGAATTCGTCGAGGACCTCGATGCCGACGGCGTGATCTACGGCGAGATCCGCTGGGCTCCGGAACAGCATCTGGCGCACGGTCTCTCCCTCGATGAGGCCGTCGAGGCGGTGCAGGAGGGTATCGAGGAGGGCATCGACGCCGTGACGCAGGCGGGCCGCAGCATCCGGATCGGGCAGCTGGTCACGGCCATGCGCCACGCCGATCGCGGGCTCGAGATCGCCGAACTCGCCGTGCGGCACCGCAATAACGGCGTGGTCGGCTTCGATATCGCGGGAGCCGAGGCGGGGTTCCCCGCCGGCAACCACCGCGATGCCTTCGACTACCTCGCCGCACACTACTTCCCCACGACGGTGCACGCGGGGGAGGCCGATGGCCTCGAGAGCATCCGTGGGGCGCTCTTCGACGGCCGCGCACTGCGCCTCGGTCACGGGGTGCGCCTCGCCGAGGACATCACGGTTGACCGCTCCGACGACGAGAACACCTACGTGGAGCTCGGCCGCCTGTCGCAGTGGGTGAAGGATCGGGAGATCGCGCTCGAGTTGAGCCCCTCCTCGAACCTCCAGACCGGCGCGATCGCACAGTGGGGTGACGAACTCATCGACCACCCCTTCGACCTGCTGTACCAGCTCGGCTTCCGCGTCACGGTCAACACCGACAACCGCCTGATGAGCCGCACCTCCCTGAGCCGCGAGCTCGCCATGCTTGCCGAGACTTTCGACTACGACCTCACCGACCTCGAGGTCTTCCAACTGAACGCCGCCGGATCGAGCTTCCTCCCGTTCGAGGAGCGCGAAGAGCTGGCCGACCGGATCAGCGCCGGGTTCGAGCGGGCCTGATGAGGCCACCCATCCTCACCGAATCGGCGATCATCGTCGGCGCCGAGGCGGAAGACTGGCGTGCCGCCGTGCGACTGGCGGGGCGCGCGCTCACCCTGTCCGGTGCGGCTCGGCCCGGCTACGCCGATGAGATGATCCGCATGATCGACGAACACGGCCCCTATGTGGTGATTGCGCCGGGTCTCGCGCTCGCGCACGCCCGCCCCGGCCCGGACGTGCTGGCCAACGGCCTCGCCGTGGTGACCCTCGCGACGCCGGTGACATTCGGGCATCCACACAACGACCCGGTGAGCGTCGTGCTGGGGCTCGCGATCAAGTCGGCGGACACGCACATCGAGACGGTCGCCGAGCTCGCGAACATCTTCAACGACTCGAGCGCGATCGCACGCCTCGCAGCAGCCGTGTCCGTGGCCGAAGTGCTGGAGATCATGGGGAGTTCAACGTGAAGATCGTCGCCATCTGCGGGGCCGGAATCGGCAGCTCGGGCATCCTCAAGGTCAACGCGGAGCGCGTGCTCAAGCGACTGGGCCTCGAAGCGGATGTCACCGCCGCACACCTCTCGAGCCTCAGCTCAGACGCGGCGGACGCGCAGGTCGTGCTCACCTCTGCCGAGTTCGTCGACGCGATCGGCCCGACCAACGCCGACGTGATCGTGATCGAGAACTACTTCGACACCGAAGAACTCGCCCTCAAGCTCGAAGCTGCTCTCGGCTGAATTTTTATATATGAAAGTTGCGTTTGCTAGCTTAATCTGGGGGAGTTCGATTCCGACCGGGTGAAGGAATAATCATGGCCAGTGAGCTTGTCGAACGAGGCCGCCAGCGGCTCGAGTGGATCCGGTCGCGGATGAGCCTCCTTGCGGCGGCCCGCGAGGAGTTTGCTGCCAGCCGGCCCTTTGCCGGGCGTCGAATCGGCGTGGCTATCCACCTCGATCCCAAGACGGCAGTCCTGCTTGAAGTTCTCGCCGCGGGCGGTGCCGAGATCGTGGCCACTGGCAACCACGGGTCAACGCAGGACGACATGGTCGCGGTGCTGCGCGAGCAGGGCATTGTTGTGTTCGGCCGCCGTGACGACAGCATCGAGCAACACCGAGCGAATGTGTCGAACGTGCTCGATGCGCGGCCGGACATGATTCTCGACAACGGCGCAGACCTCATCGCCGGAGTGGTTGAGCGGGGCATCGCGGGGTCCATCATCGGGGCGACCGAGGAGACGACGTCTGGCGCCGACCGGCTCCGCGGAGAACTGGTCGACCGCATCCCCTTCCCGGTGATCGTCATCAACGACAGCCCGCTCAAGGCCATTGGCGAGAATCGTCATGCGGTGGGGCAATCGGTGGTCGAGAGCCTGATGCGAATTACGGGCCTCATGGTGCCCGGTCGCCGGTTTGTGGTCGTGGGCTACGGCTGGTGCGGTCGTGGGATCGCACAGTATCTTCGCGCGCTCGGGGGACGGGTCGCGATCGCGGAGATCGACGATCTCAAGGCATTCGAGGCTGCCCTCGATGGCTACCGGGTGGCGCCGATCGGCGAGCTTGCGGGATGGGCGCAGACCATCATCACGGCGACCGGCCGGCCGGGCGTGCTCGGGGCCACCGAGTTCTCGCTGCTCGAATCCGAAACCGTGCTTGCAAACAGCGGACATTTCGACTGGGAGATCGACGTGCCGACGCTCACGGCATCCGCCATTCGCGTCGTGCCCGTGGATGACGCGATCGAGCGGGTGGAATTCTCCGATGGACGACACGTGGTGCTTCTCGCCGGTGGCCGCATGGTCAATCTGGCTGGCCGGGAACCGCGGGGGAATTCGCTCGAGTCGATGGATCTCGGGTTCCTCCTCCAAGCGCTGTCTCTCGAACGGATCGCCCGATCGGCCGTCGAGCTCCCCGCGGGCGCGCAGCCCGTGCCCGATGACCTCAACCGCCTGATAGCGAGACGCATGGTCACGGCGATGTCAGCATCCCGATGAGCGCGGCAAGCGCGCCAGGACCGGATTACTCGGTCCCGGCGCCCGACTGGGCGCTCGACATCCTCGAACTGCTCGCCGGGTGATCCGGTGGACTCAGCCAGGCCGCGATCGCCGACGCGGCCGGTCGTTCGGTCGGCCAGGTCTTCCGGGTGCTGCAGACACTCGAGGCGCGCTGCCACCGATGCGGGCGAAGATCTCAGGCGCGCTCGGCCAGTAGTCGCCGCATTGCGGCGTCGAGCCGATCCACGCTGTCCTGGGCCACGGCCTGTCGATTCGCCGCGGTGCCCTCGATACTCGATGCGTCGATGTAGACCTTTACCTTCGGCTCGGTGCCGCTCGGTCTCACGATCACGCGCGATCCGTCATCGAGCTGGTACCGAAGGATGTCGCTGGCCGGTAAGCCGGCGAATCCCCCGGCGAAGTCGTCGATCTGCTGCACGGCCACCGCACCGATCCGTTCGGGCGGCGACTGCCTCAGCGCGGACATCAGGCGCGGGATGTCGGCCGCCTCCGCCACCCGGATCGACACCTGTGCCGAGGCGAATGCGCCGAACCGCTCGGCGAAGTCGGTGAGGTGATCGGTGACCGTTTTGCCGACCGCCTTCAGGTCGGCGACGAGTGCGAGGAACTCGACGGCTGCCGAGATTCCGTCTTTGTCCCGCACCTTGTCGGGATCGACGAGATAGCCGAGGGCCTCCTCGTAGCCGTAGGAGAGACCGGGCACGCGGGACACCCACTTGAACCCCGTGAGTGTGTCGACGTATTCCAGTCCGTAGTGGCGAGCGACCTCGGCCAGAGCGGGGGAAGAGACGATCGAGGCCGCAAGAGTGCCAGCGGTCCGCGCTGCGGCGAGTCGCTCGGCGGCGCGCCAGCCGAGCAGCGCGCCAACCTGGTTACCGCTGAGACGCTGCCACTCACCGTCGACATCGGGGATGCCAATGGCGAGGCGGTCCGCATCCGGGTCGTTCGCGATCACGAGTTCGGCATCGGCGGTGATGGCCGCGTCGAACGCGAGGTCCATCGCCCCCGGTTCCTCGGGGTTGGGGAACGCGACGGTGGGGAATGCGGCGTCCGGCTCGATCTGCGCCGTGACGGTGGTGGGTTCGCCGAATCCGGCCTCGAGGAATACACGGTGCGCGGTCTCCCAGCCGACCCCGTGCATGGCCGTGTAGACGTAGCGCACCGCGGACTTCGGATGCCCCGCGACCGCGGCCGTGCGACGAACATACTCGTCGATCACCCGTTCGTCGGCGACCTCGTACTCGTTGGAGCGGGGCAGCCGCAGGACATTCTGGGCGGTGGCGATGGCGAGGATATGCGCCGCGATCTCGCCATCCAGCGGAGGCACGATCTGGGAACCTCCGTCGGCGTCACCGAGATAGACCTTGTATCCGTTGTCCTGCGATGGGTTGTGGCTCGCCGTCACCATGACTCCGGCGCTCACCGCCAGGTCGCGAACGGCGAAGGCCAGTACGGGGGTCGGCAGCAATCGAGGCAGGAGCACCGCCCGCACGCCGGCGCCGGCCATCAGCTCTGCGGTATCGGTGGCGAAGACCTTCGAGTTCTTGCGGCCGTCGTAGCCGATGACGACGCTCGGTGCACCACCGCGGGAGACCAGGAAGTTCGCGAATCCGGCGGCCGCCTGCGCGACGAGCACCCGGTTCATCCGGTTGGAACCGGCTTCGATGCGGCCGCGAAGCCCGGCCGTACCGAACTCGAGCCGGGTGTCGAAGCGGTCGTGGAGTTCTGTGAGCGAGGTCTCCGAGCCGGCTTCGGCATCCGCGATCAGGTGGCCGAGTTCGGTGCGGGTCTCGTCATCCGGATCCTGGTCGCGCCAGGCCCGAGCGACGTCGATGACGCTCACGACAACCCCTGCACGATCCGCGCCAGCAGCGCCGAGATCACCGGCTCCGCATCCCGACCCGCCTGGAGCACTTCGGCGTGGCTCAACGGGGTCTTCTGGATGCCCGCAGCGAGATTGGTGATCAGTGACAGCCCGAGGATCTCCATGCCGGCCTGTCGCGCCGCGATTGCTTCGAGGGCCGTGGACATCCCCACGATGTGGCCACCGATGGTTTTTGCCATCTGAACCTCGGCCGCGGTCTCGTAGTGCGGTCCGCGGAACTGCGTGTAGACGCCCTCGTCGAGGCTGGGGTCGACGCTCCTCGCGATGGCTCGCAGGCGAGCGCTGTAGAGGTCCGTGAGATCGACGAAGGTCGCACCCTCGAGCGGTGAGTCCGCAGTGAGGTTGATATGGTCGCTGATGAGCACCGGTGTACCCGGCACCCAGGACTCGCGGATGCCGCCAGCACCGTTGGTGAGGATCATGATTTTCGCCCCGGTGGCCGCCGCCGTGCGTACGCTGTGGACGACCCGTCGCACTCCGTGGTTCTCGTAGTAATGGGTGCGGGCGCCGATCACGAGGGCGTTCCTGCCGTCAGCGAGGCGAATCGACCGCAGCGTCCCGACGTGACCTTCGAGAGCGGGCGCGCTGAAACCGGTGATCTCTGCAGCCGGAATCGTGGTGGTGGTCTCGCCGATGAGGTCGGCAGCCCTGCCCCAACCGCTCCCGAGTGTCAGGGCGATGTCATGACGGGTGACCCCGGTGCGCGCGGCGATCTCTGCCGCTGCGAGTGCGGCGATCTCGAAGGGGTCGGCAGCTCTGTCGTCGAGAGGATTCGGCATCCGCCCAGCCTATGGGAGAGCCGCCGTTCCCGACCGACCCTCGCAGGCCGTGATTGGCGGCACCGCTGCTGTCTACGGGAGAATGGGCGCATGTCCTATGAATTCGAGCGCAAGCAACGTATCGCCGTCGTCGGGGGCGGTCCCGGGGGATACGAAGCGGCGCTCACCGGAGCCCAGATGGGCGCCGAAGTCACCGTCGTCGAGCGTGTCGGGGTCGGCGGATCGGCCGTGCTCACCGACGTGGTCCCCTCGAAGACGCTCATCGCGACGGCCGAGGCGGCGAATGCCATCGGGGAGGCTGCTGACCTCGGGGTGCAGTTCTTCGTGCGCGGCGATTCCGGACGACCGGTGCGCCCCGAAGTGACCGTCAACCTCGCGGCCGTGAACCAGCGACTGTTGCGCCTGGCCCGCCAGCAGTCCGAAGACATGAAGTCCCAGCTCATCAAGGCCGGCGTCACCGTGATCCAGGGCGACGGTCGGCTGGACGGTCCGAACCGGGTGATCGTCTCGACCGGCAAGGGCAAGACGAGCACGGACTTCGACGAGATCAATGCGGACACCATCGTCGTTTCCGTCGGCGCGAGTCCGCGCATCCTCCCCACGGCCATTCCCGACGGTGAACGCATCTTCACCTGGACGCAGCTCTACACGCTCAAAGAGACTCCCGAGCACCTGATCGTCGTCGGGTCCGGAGTCACCGGTGCCGAATTCGCCTCGGCCTTCACCGCGCTCGGCTCCAAGGTCACGCTCATCTCCTCCCGCGACCAGGTGCTTCCGGGCGAGGACGCCGATGCCGCCCGCGTCATCGAAGACGTCTTCACGCGCAATGGCATGACCGTGCTCTCCAAGTCCCGCGCCAGCTCGGTCGTGCGAACCGCGGATGGCGTGATCGCCACGCTCTCGGACGGACGCACTGTCGAAGGCAGCCACTGCCTGATGGCGGTCGGTTCGGTGCCGAACACCAGCGGCATCGGGCTCGAGGAGGCGGGGGTGCAGCTCACCGAATCCGGCCACATCCGGGTGAACCGGGTGGCGCGCACATCGATGCCGTCCATCTACGCGGCTGGCGACTGTTCGGACTTCCTGCCGCTGGCATCCGTCGCCTCGATGCAGGGCCGCACGGCCGTCTTCCACGCGATGGGCGATGCGGTGAACCCCACCGAGCTGCGCAACGTCACCTCGAACATCTTCACCCAGCCGGAGATCGCCACGGTCGGCTGGTCGCAGAAGCAGATCGAGGACGGCATCACGCAGGGCGTGATCTACAAGCTCCCGCTGGCCTCGAATCCGCGCGCCAAGATGATGGGGATCAAGGATGGTTTCGTCAAGCTGTTCGCCCGCACCGGGTCCGGTACCGTGATCGGTGGCGTGATCGTGGCGCCGAGGGCGTCCGAACTGATCCTGCCGATCGCGATCGCCATCGAACACCGACTCACCGTGGACCAGGTCGCCCAAGCCTTCGCGGTCTACCCCTCGCTCTCCGACAGCATCACGGATGCCGCGCGGGCGATGCACATCGTCAACTAGCCCCGCCGACCGCCTCCCCTTTTTCCCACCACCTCGGTGTGCGGAAACCCACGGGGTCGGAAAAATGGGAGGTGGCCGTTGACGACCACTGCCTCACATCGCGGGACCGGTGGATGTTCTCCACCGGGCGACCGTTGCGCACCCGGCAGACGACCACAATTGCCACGCTCGGTGAATGACTATTTTCATCGAGGCCGAGTGGCGGATGCCCTTTCTCTTCTCGCGAGAGCAGATCGCGGCCTCAGACAGGGCGGCGCTACTCGCTCGAACACGCCGGGGCGAGCTCGAGCGACTGTTCCCGGGCATCTATGTGGAGTCGAATCTCTGGATGTCACTCGACCGCCACGCACAATACCGGCTCCGAATCGAGGCGGTCAGGTCTGCAAGCGACCGTGACTTCGTTGTCTCCCACGAATCGGCTGCGGCACTTTGGCGGCTCCCGCGGATCGCCGCATGGCCGGCCCGCATCCACGTTCTCGAGGAATCGGGAGGCGCCGGTCGCGCCAATTCGAAGCTGATCAGGCATCCAGTCGGGGTGCCGCAGCATACGCAGGTTCTCGATGGCATTCGAGTGACCGATCTCGCTCGTACCGCGGTGGATGTCGCGGCGACCAACTCCTTCGTCGAGGGCGTCGCCGCGCTCGATGCGGCACTGAGGCGCACGCTGCATCCTCACGACGAAGTATCGAGAACGATGGTGACCCGTCTGGATCTCCTCGAAGAACTGCGACGTATCCCGCTCACGCACGGTCGCGCGAAGGCGCGGCGCGCTATCGAATTCGCCGACGGTCTCGCCGATCGGCCCGGGGAGTCGATCAGTCGGGTTTCGATGTCAATCGCGGGGATACCAGCCCCGCAGCTTCAGGTCGAGTTGAGGGGAGCGAGCGGCCGCCTCTATGTCGTCGACTTCTGGTGGCCGCAATTCGCGCACATCGGTGAGTTCGATGGGCGTTACAAATACACCGATCCGGAGTTCCTGCGCGGCCGAACCCCGGCGCAGGCTCTGCTCGACGAGAAGGTCCGAGAGGACGACCTGCGTGCGGCGGGCCACGGCATGAGCCGTTGGACCTGGGAGGTAGCCCGGTCCCCCCAGCGCCTCCAGCAGCTGTTGAAAGCGGCCGGAATCCGTTGACGCCCTAACCGCCTACCGTTTTTCCCACCACCGACCTGTCGAAACAGGGGAGTGGTAGTAAAAACGGGAGGCGGAGGGGAACGTGGGGGCGCAAACCCTGCACAGAGGGTGGATGAGCGTCGCGGCTCAGGACACGATGTCGAGCAGCAGGTAGCCCGACGAGACCGTCTCGCCGACGCCGGCATTCACGTTGGCGATTGTGCCGTCCTTGTGGGCGGCAATCGGCTGCTCCATCTTCATCGCTTCGAGCACCAGGATGAGGTCGCCCTTGACCACAGAGTCGCCTTCGGCCACGGCGAGCTTCACAATAGTGGCCTGCATCGGTGCCTTCACCGAGTCGCCGGTGGCGGTCACGACGGCCCCGGCGCCGCCGCGGCGCTTGGGAGCGGCACCGAGCGTGGCGGACACTCCACCGGAGCCGGAGGCAAGGCGCGCCGGAAGCGAGACTTCGATGCGCTTGCCGTCAACCTCCACGACGATGGTCTGTCGCGCCGGTGTGGTCGCCGCATCAGCGAGCGACCCGCTCCACGGTTCGATGTCATTGACGAAGTCGGTCTCGATCCAGCGGGTGTAGATCGAGAAGGGCGACGAGGTGAAGGCGGGGTCGCGCACGATCTTGCGATGGAAGGGCAACACGGTCGGCAGCCCGGCGATCTCGAACTCGTCAAGGGCGCGGCGGGAGCGCTCGAGAGCATCTTCGCGTGAGGACCCGGTGACGATCAGTTTGGCGAGCAACGAGTCGAATGCACCGCTGATCACGTCTCCGGTGGTCACGCCGCTGTCGACCCGCACTCCCGGTCCACCGGGAAAGCGCAACGCGTGCACCGGGCCGGGGGCGGGGAAGAAGTTGCGTCCCGGGTCCTCGCCGTTGATGCGGAACTCGAAGGAATGCCCTTCGGCGATCGGGTCGTCGTAGTCGAGCGCGCCGCCCTCGGCGAGCCGGAACTGCTCGCGCACGAGATCGATACCGGTGACTTCTTCGGAGACGGGATGCTCCACCTGCAGCCGCGTATTGACCTCGAGAAACGAGATGGTGCCGTCCGTGGCGACGAGGAACTCGCACGTGCCGGCGCCGAGGTAGCCGACCTCCCGGAGGATGGCTTTCGAGGCCGAATAGAGCAGCGCGTTCTGCTCGTCAGTGAGAAACGGCGCGGGCGCCTCCTCCACGAGCTTCTGGTGGCGCCGCTGCAGGGAGCAGTCGCGGGTGGAGATCACGACGACCTTGCCGAATGCGTCGGCGAGACACTGCGTTTCCACGTGCCGCGGCCGATCAAGATACTTCTCGACGAAGCACTCCCCACGACCGAAGGCGGCGATGGCTTCGCGAGTCGCGGACTCGAACAGCTCGGGGATTTCCTCGCGGGTGCGGGCGACCTTGAGGCCGCGGCCGCCGCCGCCGAAGGCCGCCTTGATGGCGACGGGAAGGCCGTGGATGTCCACGAAGTCCAGGACTTCCCCGGCGCCGGAGACCGGGTTCAGGGTTCCGGGTGCGAGGGGTGCGCCCACCTTCTCGGCGATGTGGCGGGCGGAGACCTTGTCACCGAGCTTCTCGATGGCATCCGGCGACGGCCCGATCCAGGTGAGCCCTGCGTCGATGATGGCGCGGGCGAACTCGGCATTCTCAGCGAGGAACCCGTAACCCGGGTGAACGGCGTCCGCCCCGGAGCGTCGGGCGATCGACAGCACCTTGTCGATGCGCAGGTAGGTATCCGCGCTCGTCGCCCCGTCCAAGGCATAGGCCTCGTCCGCGAGCTTCACATGCCGGGCATCGCGATCCTGGTCGGCATATACGGCCACCGAGGTGACTCCCGAGTCCTTTGCGGCCCGGATGACTCGAACGGCGATTTCGCCGCGGTTGGCGACGAGGACCTTCGTGATGCGGGACATAGTCCTTTAGCCTAGGGGGCGCTGACAGGCACCCTTTGGTGGTCGGATACAAAAATGAGGGATGGCTCTGTGATGGTTTCCACAAGGTCACCGGTTCCACAGTGAGGGCCAGCCCACACCGAACTGACGGAGCAATGAGCGCAGGGTAGACAGCGAGAGGCCGACTACGGCGTGGGGGTCCCCGGCCACCGAGGTGATGAACGGCGCGCCGAGGCTGTCGATCGTGAAGGCGCCGGCCACCTCGAGCGGTTCGCCCGTGGCGATGTAGGCATCGATCTCGTGGTCGGTGATATCGGAGGCGAAGGTCACCCCGGCCGTCGCGACGTCGCCGACTGCGCCGCGCATGGCGCCTCCCCGGTGATCGATGAGCCAGTGGCCGGAATGGAGGTGTCCGGTTCGACCGCGTTGCAGCATCCAGCGTTCGCGCGCCACCTCGGGCAGGTGCGGCTTGCCGTAGACGATGCCGTCCAGCTCGAAGGCCGAGTCGCCGCCGAGCACGAACCCGTCGATCGCCGGGCCGAGCACCGCGGATGCCTTGAGCCGAGCAAGCAGAAGCACCATCTCGACCGGGGTGAGGGGTGCGGCGGCCTCGACCGCGGCGTGCTCGTCCACGTAGGACGGCAGTACCACCGGCTCGATCCCCGCGGCCCGGAGGGTGGCGAGTCGGGCCGGAGAGGTGGAAGCGAGGTAGAGGCGCACGGGCGCACCGATCCCGGGCGAATCAGGCACGGGCGAGTCGGGCACGGCGCCTCCTGTGGCAAGCTCGAGGGATGGGTGATTTGCTGGGCACAGAGGTCGAGGTCGACGTAACCAACGTAGCCCACGGGGGTGTCGCGGTGGCCCAGCACGACGGGCGCGTCATCTTCGTGAGCGATGCCATCCCCGGGGAGCGCGTGTTGGCCCGGATCACGGATGATTCGAAGAAGTCGTTCTGGCGCGCCGAGACCCTGGCGGTGGTGACGGCATCCGAGCACCGGCAGCCGCACATCTGGAGCGCGGCATCCATTGATCGCTCGCCGGAAGAGCGTGCCGGCGGCGCCGAGTTCGGTCACATCGAGATCACCCACCAGCGTGAGCTCAAGCGCCAGGTGCTCGTCGATTCGCTCGGCCGCATGGCCGGGATCGAGACCGACGTCACGGTCGACGCGATTGCCGGCAACGCGGACGGCACCGGATGGCGCACGCGCCTCAGGCTGCATGTCGCCGCCGATGGCACCCCGGGCCCGTATGCCGCGCGCTCGCACCATGTCGTGGCGGTCACGGACCTGCCACTGGCGACCACGGAGGTCGCGGCGATCTCCCCTCTCGACGAGAGGTTCCCCGGTTTCGACCACGTGGACGTTGTTGTGCCGAGCGCAGGCAATCCGTTCGTGCTCACCGGCAACACCCCGAAGCCCAGCCGCGAGCGGGGAAAGGGCGAGAAGGCCGAGCGACCGAAGCCCCAGCGCATCGTCGAGCGGGTCGGAGATCGTGAGTTCCGCCTCGATGCCCGCGGTTTCTGGCAGGTGCACCATCACGCGGCAGAAGTCCTCACTCTCGCCGTGCAGGAGGCGATCGACGCGAGCCTGTTCGATCCGCGCGCAGCAAACCTCGATCTCTACGGCGGGGTAGGACTCCTTGCCGCCGCCGTCGGAGACCGCTTCGGCAACCACCTGCGCATCACCACGGTGGAGACCGACTCGCTCGCGACCGATCACGCCGCCGAGAATCTGTCCGAGTGGGTAGGTGCCGCCGCCGTCACCGCCCGGGTCGACAACTTCCTGCGCCAGCTGCGATCCACCGCGAGCCCGAGCGAGCGCGCCCGGCTGGGTGCGGCGACGGTCATCCTCGACCCTCCGCGCGCGGGTGCCGGCAAGGGTGTCGTCGACGAGCTGCTCACCCTGAACCCGGCCCAGGTCGTCTACGTGGCGTGCGATCCGGTGGCTCTGGCGCGGGATGTCGCGCTCTTCGCCGCGGGAGGCTACGCGCTCACTCGACTGCGAGCCTTCGACCTCTTCCCGAATACCCACCACGTCGAAGCGGTGGCGACCCTGACGAAGGCATAGCGCTACCGACTGCCACCCCGACTTCCACCGAAGCCCCAGCACTATTCTCGACACACGTGCTCTCATGCCGCGACTGTATCGACCGAGCGGCCGCTACCATGGTTCTTGGGGGAATAGCTGGGTTTCAGCACCACGGGGGCAGACAGGATCGACAATGGCGCAGACCGCTGAAGAGGAACCCACGCCCGGATCGCGCCGGAGCGCGGTGCGGGTGTCGGCCGTAGACGACCACGAGTCCGTGCGGCTCGGGCTCAAGGCGGCCTGTATCGAAGCGGGCTTCGATTTCATCCTCGCCGCAGCATCCGTTCAGGAGTTCGTCGACAATCTGAACGGGCGGGAGAACGATGTCGTCGTGCTCGACCTGTCGCTCGGCGACGGATCGACGGTCACCGAGAACGTGAAGCGAGTGCAGGCCACCGGCTCCGCCGTGCTGATCCATTCCATCGCCGACCGCGTCGCCTCTGTTCGCGAGGCGCTCGCCGCCGGAGCCGCCGGAGTCATCCCCAAGTCGTCCGCGACGAAGACGGTCATGTCAGCGGTCGAGACGGTCGCGCGCGGCGAGGTGCTCAACAACCTCGAATGGGCGACGGCGATCGACGCGGACCGCGACTTCGCCAAGGCCCAGCTCGGCCGCCGGGAGCGCGAGATCCTGCACCTGTACGCGTCGGGCCTTCCGCTTAAGCTCGCCGCCCAGCAGCTCGGCATCGGCTACTCGACCGCGCGCGAGTACCTCGACCGCATCCGCGTGAAATACGTGGAGGTCGGGCGACCGGCACCGACCAAGGTCGACCTGCTGCGCCGCGCCGTGGAAGACGGCATCCTGCCGGGTCTCGACCCGGATGGTGGTGATGTCCGCTAAGGGAGGTTCGCCGCCGCCCGGATCACTGGCCCGGCAACCGCACAATCCGATCAGCCGACCGCAGATCGAGACGGTCGTGTCTCGTTCCGTGGCCATCTTCGGGTTGGTGTTCGGCCTGCAGGCCCTACCGGCCGTGCTCGAACAGTTGCCAACGGCTTCGACCGTCTGGGCGATCATCTTCGGCGTCGGTATTTACGGCGGCATCGTGGCGACCCTGGTGGCATCCTTCGCGAAGCGGTGGGTGCGTGCGGTCAACGCGTACGTGTCGTTCGCCTACCTTCTCGCCCTCGCCGGATGGTCTTTCGTCGTGCAAGAACCCCTCACCATCGCGACCGAACGTCCGTGGCTCTGGCTGCTGTGTACGGTCGCGACCTCCACAGCCGCGATCGCCTTCTCCACCTGGCAGGCGACGGCCTATCTCATCGTGACCCCGATGGTCTACGGACTCGTGCGAATCTCTCCGGCGGGCGGTAATGCACTCGTGTCCTCGGCATCCCTTGACATCGCGTACGCCATAATCCTCGGCGGAGCCGTGTTGATCCTCATCACACTGCTGCGACAGGCGGCTGCCTCCGTCGACTACGCACAGGGCACTGCGCTCGACCGATACGCTCACGCCGTGAGGCAGCACGCGACAGAGGTGGAGCGCGTTCAGGTGGACTCCATCGTGCACGACAGCGTGCTCACCACCCTGCTCTCGGCTGCCCGGGCCTACACGCCCGACGCAAAGGATCTCGCCACCCGCATGGCCCAGAACGCCATGGATCACCTGAAGGATGCCGCGGCCACGTCGCCCGACGACGATGCCACCGTTACCCTTGACCAACTCGCCCGGCGGATCACGGATTCGATGAGCACACTTTCCGGCCCGTTCGAGTTGCACACGCGCAGCATGGAAGCGGGCAACATCCCGGTCCAGTGCTCCGAAGCGGTCTATTCTGCCGCGATTCAGGCGATGGTCAACAGTCTCCAGCACGCCGGTAACGGCGACGATGTGCACCGCTGGCTCATCGTCGAGGGTGCCGCCGGTGGGGGCATCCGCATCGGTGTCGGCGATGATGGAGCGGGTTTCGCCTTCGCCAACGTCCCGAACGAACGCCTCGGCCTGCGCGTGTCCATCATCGAGCGTGTCGCGAATGCCGGCGGATCGGTCGAAGTCGACGCGCGCATCGACCAGGGAACGGTCGTCTGGATCACCTGGCCGTGGGTCGCCACCCCGACGATCGAGCAGGCGGCCTTCGATGCCGCGACCTCCTCCGCCACAATACGGGAAGGCCAGTCGTTGTGATCGTCTCCGTGCCTCGCCTGCTCATCATCGCCCTCGCCGCCATCTTCTCGGCCTACCACCTCCTGCTTGCTGTCGTGTCGATCGATGTGCCGCGGATGAAAGCCCCATATATCGCCGCAATGGTGCTCTACGGACTGGCGACGCTGCTCAGCCTCCTGCTCTCGCGCACCCAGCGGATGCCCACCTGGATCGCCGCATTCAACGTGGCCGTCGCGGTGGTCGTCCCGTTGCTCGTGACGAGCCAATTCGACCAGGTCGCAGCCAAGGGCACCTACGCGGCCTGGCACACGGCGGCGATCGGCACGCTGATGGTCATCACCTCCACTCGCCGCCGCCACACCTTCGCGTGGATCGGCACGGCGGCCCTCGTGGTACAGACAGTGGCCTGGGCGGGTCCGGGCGGGCTCGTCGCCTACGGAGTCATCGGTAGTGTCGGTTGGGTTGCCGTGTCGCACGCCCTGTCGCTCTCCCTCGCGAAGGCGGGGCGGGACACCCGGCAGTACGCTCTTGCCGAGCGCGAGGCGGTGGAATGGCGCGCCGCCCAGGAGGCCCATGTCTCCGAGCGGCAATTCCGCCTCGGGCAGACGAGCCGGATGTCGCTGCCGATGTTGCGTCAGATCGTGGCAGTCGGGGGAGAGCTCACCGACCCGCAGCGTCTCGAATGCCTCTACCTCGAGGGCGCGATCCGTGATGAGATCCGCGGTCGAAAGCTCCTGAATGATCGCGTGCGCGAGCAGATCATGATCGCGCGGCGCAACGGAACAACCGTGACCCTTCTCGACGAGGGAGGCATTGATGACCTCTCCGAAGAGGACCTGGACCGGGTGCTCAACCGACTCGCGGACGCGATCCGAGACACACAGACCGGCAAACTCATCGCCCGCACCGTGCCGGGAGGTTCCGACATTGCGGTGACTGTTGTGGGGCTCTCATCGCTCGACGACGGGCACTCCAGCGCGCTCGGCAGCCAGGGCATCGACGACGAAGATGATCGAGTAGACCTCTGGCTCGAGATACCTCGGGTCCAGGCGACTGTCGCCGCCTGAGCCGGGGCTTTCGGGACCGCGCCAGCGAGTCCGCGCCTGCGACCGAACTCTCCGGAGATGGAAAACGGGACCGGCCCCCGAAGGCCGATCCCGTTTCAAACTCCGGGTCAGGGCAATAACCCGAATAGTGCCCTGACCCGCCCCCAAGCTATGAACCCGCTTACCCTAGTCGGTTCATAGTTGGCGGTGTAGCTCGAAGAGCAACACCTAGAAATCAATGATGCATCGGGAGGGCACGCCCGCGAAGTCGACACTTCGGAGGACATTCGGGGGACAGTTTTGTACCCTATTGCAGGAAAAAGCCCCATCACAGTGAATATATTGTTGATGCGTCATACGGATTACGGGGTACATTTTGCAATTCACGCACTATTTGCGTTGTTGTCGTTCCGATTCGGTACTGATTCCGAAGCAAATACTTCGGATTTCGCAGTTTCTGATCCCCCATTAGCGCGATATCGAAGTATCACACCCGAACGGGGGACATTTTCACCATCAGACTGCCTACCCCAAGAAAGAACGCCACGCTCCCACGCCGGGAACGAGCGGTGAGCGGATGCTTCGCTGACTGCGCTGCCATGCGCTCACGAGCGCCCCCTCGATGCGCTGGCCGTCTTCGAGGTCTTCGACCATCGACGTGATGACGGCGGTCACCGCCGCGAGCTCTGCGGGCGTCGGCCGACCCCCGACGACCTCGAACTCCGGCCCGGCGTCGACTAGATCGGCGACTGGCGGTTCGGCATCCACTGCATCGCTCCCCGGCTGCTGAAGGGTCACAGTGGAATGTTCCCGTGCTTCTTCGGCGGAAGGGTGGCCCGCTTTGTCCTGAGCGCCCGCAGCGCCTTCACCACCACCACGCGGGTAGTGGCTGGCTCGATCACGCCGTCGAGTTCGCCGCGCTCCGCCGCGAGGAACGGGGATGCCACGTTGTAGGTGTACTCATTCGCGAGCTTCGTGCGCACCGCCGCGACATCCTCTCCCGCCGCTTCGGCCGCCTTGATCTCATTGCGGTAGAGGATGTTCACGGCGCCCTGCCCGCCCATTACCGCGATCTCCGCGGTGGGCCAGGCGTAGTTGAGGTCGGCGCCGAGTTGCTTGGAGCCCATGACGATGTAGGCCCCGCCGTAGGCCTTGCGGGTGATGACGGTCACGAGCGGCACGGTCGCCTCAGCGTAGGCGTAGAGCAGCTTCGCTCCGCGACGGATGACTCCGGTCCACTCCTGGTCGGTGCCGGGCAGATATCCTGGCACGTCCACGAGGGTCAGGATCGGAATCGAGAAAGCATCGCAGAAGCGCACGAACCGGCTGGCCTTCTCGCCGGCTTCGATGTTGAGGGTTCCGGCCATCGCGTTCGGCTGGTTTGCCACGACCCCTACTGCGCGACCCTCGATCCGTCCGAACCCGACCACGATGTTGGGGGCGAACAGCGGCTGGGTTTCGAGAAAGTCGCCGTTGTCGACGATGTGCTCGATGATCGTCTTCATGTCGTACGGCTGGTTCGGGCTGTCGGGGATCACCGTGTTGAGTTTGCGGTCCGCATCCGTCGTCTCGAGCTCGACATTGCTCTCGTACACCGGATGCTCGGCCAGGTTGTTGTCGGGCAGGAAGCTGAGCAGCGTGCGGGCGTAGTCGAGCGCGTCGTCCTCGTCGCTCGCCAGCCAGTGCGCGACGCCCGAGATCTTGTTGTGGGTGAGGGCTCCGCCGAGTTCTTCCATGCCCACGTCTTCACCGGTGACGGTCTTGATCACGTCGGGTCCCGTGACGAACATCTGGCTGGTCTTGTCGACCATGATCACAAAGTCGGTGAGCGCGGGGGAATATACCGCGCCTCCCGCCGCCGGCCCCATGATGATTGAGATCTGTGGGATGACCCCCGAGGCGGCGGTGTTGCGGCGGAAGATCTCTCCGTACTTGCCCAGTGCGACGACGCCCTCCTGGATGCGGGCTCCGCCGGAGTCGAGCATGCCGATGATGGGAACGCCCGTCTTGAGGGCAAGGTCCATCACTTTGATGATCTTCTCGCCGGCGACCTCGCCGAGCGAGCCGCCGAAGATGGTGAAGTCCTGGCTGTATACCGCGACCTGGCGGCCGTGGATGGTGCCGGTTCCGGTCACGACGGCATCGCCGTAGGGCCGCTTCTTCTCCATGCCGAAGGCGTGGGTGCGGTGGCGCACGAACTCGTCGAGCTCAACGAAGGATCCATGATCGAGCAGCTGTTCGATGCGCTCCCGAGCGGTCTTTTTGCCTTTGGAGTGCTGCTTCTCGATGGCCGCTTCGCCGCTTGCGGTCACGGCTTCGTGATAGCGCACTTTCAGGTCGGCGAGCTTGCCCGCGGTCGTATACAGGTCATTCGTGGCGTTCGTATCAGCAGTCACGCGTTCACTTTACCGTCGGCGTTCCCTTCGGCCCGGCGGTGGATTGCTACAAAGCTCGCGTATGGTGCCCGTACCCTTGGTGGATGCAGCTTCCCCTCAGCGCCGCAGTAGCCGCCCGCTTCGAGATTCTCGACGAGTGCGGCTCGACCAACACCGAGCTCGTGGCCCGGGCATCCGGTGCCCACGCCGAGAACTGGCCCGACTTCTCGGTGATCGTGACGGGCAGCCAGACCGACGGCCGCGGTCGCCTCGGCCGGATCTGGGTGGCGCCACCGGGCCAGACTCTGGCCATCTCGGTGCTGCTCCGTCCCCGACTGCCAGCCGGAGAGCCCCTGGAGATCGACCACTACGGCTGGTTGCCGCTCATCGCGGGCATCGCCATGACGAATGCGGTCGCGCCACTCGTTCCGATGCACTCCGTGCGGCTCAAGTGGCCAAACGACGTGCAGATCGACGGTCGAAAAGTATCGGGACTGCTCGCCGAGCTGCTTCCGGGCGGGCATGCCGTGGTGATGGGCGCCGGACTCAACCTCACGATCGCCCAGGCAGATCTGCCCACCGCGACCTCGACATCCCTCACCCTCAACGATTCGATTCTTTTCGGTGCGGAGCTGGCCGACCGCGCGCTCGCCGGCTACCTCACGGAGCTTGGCCGGATCTATACCGAGTTCCTGCGGTTCGGCGCAGATCCGGAGTCGAGTGGGGTCGGTGAGCAGCTCCGCGACCTGTGCAGCACTCTCGGGAGCCAGGTGCGCGTGCTGCTGCCGGGGGGAGACGAACTCCTCGGTACCGCGATCGGCATCGATGCCAGCGGGCGGCTGTCGGTGAAGAAGTCATCGGATGGTCGAGTAGTGGCTGTCGCCGCCGGGGACGTGACCCATCTGCGGTATGAATAGGTCATGAGCGACACACAGGACACCGAGCGGGTGGTGGCCCGGCTGAGGCCGCACGGCCGCGTGCTGTTCTGGCCGAGCGTGCTGTTCATCGCGGTCGCGGCCGTCGTCGGGTACTTCCAGGGGAGCTTCTCTGAGTCCTGGCAGAACATCGCGCTGCTGACCGGTGCCGCACTGGTGGTCGTTCTGCTCTGGCTGCTCCCGCTCGTGGCATGGCTCGGCAAGCGCTACGTGATCACCACTCGGCGCATCATCCTGCGCACCGGCTTCTTCGTGAGAATCCGGCAGGAACTCCTGCACAGTCGCGGCTACGACGTGACGGTGCGCCAGAACGGCCTGCAGAGCCTGTTTCGCAGCGGCAACGTCCTCATCAACACCGGGCTGGACCAGCCGGTTGTCCTGCGGGATGTGCCGGGCGCCGATCTCGTGCAGGCCGCGCTCCACGACCTCATGGAGAGGAGCCTCAACCCGATAGCGGCACGGCGCCAGGCCGAGGCATCCCGCCCTGCACAGCCGGGCCAACGACCGGCGAACCGGGATGAGACGACCGCCTGGGGTACTCGCTAGTCCTCTCGTCCGCCACGTGTCACTTTCGCATGTACCAGGCGATCGGGACGGTGTGAAGTTGACACCCGAGCGAGTCTTCGTGGAGCGGACGGCCGTGGCCTCAGCTTGCGGCGGTTTCGGCCGTGTGCTCGCGCACAGTCAGGCCGTCGGCGCGATGGTGTCCGTAGACCCAGAAGCGGTAGAGCAGGAAGCGGAACGACGTTCCGAGAACGAGTCCGACGAGGTTCGAGGAGATATTATCGGCGAGCAGCGAGGTGAAGCCGAGCAGGTAGTGCGAGACCCACAGGCATCCGAGTCCGATGAGGATCCCGCCGACCGAGACCGTGCTGAATTCGGCGAGCTCGAGCAGGTAGTTCTTGCGTCGATGTTCGCGGAAGGTCCAATACCGGTTCCCGAACCAGGTCACGACGGTCGCGATGCCGGCGGAGACGATCTTCGCGCCGATCGGTCCCTGGAAGAAGTGGCCATCGCCGAAGACGCCGAGCCGCAGGGCGTTGAACAACCCAACGTCGACGAAATAGCCGGCCAAGCCGACCACGCCGAATTTGAGCACATAGCGCAGCAGTTTCTCATACACCAGCCGGGCCAGGGTGACGAAGCGGGAGGGCACGACGCTCCCTTGTGATATCGGACGGCTTGCGGTACCGGATGGCGACCTGGTGAATCATAACCGGCTGCCCCGATCCTTATCCGAAAGTAGGCTGGCAGGGTGACTCTTCGGGTAGGTGTGATCGGTGGTGGACAACTCGCGCGCATGATGATCCCCGCGGCGGTGAATCTCGGCATCGAGCTGAGCGTCTTCGCCGAAACGGCGGGCGAATCGGCGTCGATGGCGGTGACGACACTCGGAGACTTCCGCGATGTCGCGGATGTCCTTCCCTTCGCCCGCACGGTGGATGTCGTCACCTTCGACCACGAGCATGTGCCGCAGGAGGTGCTCGGCGCCCTCGTCGACAGCGGCATCGCCGTTCGTCCCGGTCCCACCGCCCTGCTCTACGCACAGGACAAGCTCCTCATGCGCGAGCGGCTCTCGGCGCTCGGCCTGCCCGTTCCCGACTGGGCGCGCATCGAGAACGAGGCGCAGCTCGCCGAATTTCTCGCCGATCACAGCGGCCGAGCTGTCGTGAAGACGGCCACCGGTGGATACGACGGCAAGGGGGTGCGTGTGGTGTGCGCCGCGGCGGAGGCCGCCGACTGGCTCGCCCTCGGGCTTCCGCTCCTCGCCGAAGAGCTGGTGCACTTTCGGCGCGAACTCGCCCAGTCCGTCGCCCGCCGCCCGTCGGGGGAGGTCGCCTGCTGGCCGGTGGTGGAGAGCATCCAGCGCGACGGCGTCTGCGCCGAAGTGATCGCCCCTGCGCCCTCCTCTCGCGGCCGGCTGGCGGATGTCGCGGAGGAGATCGCCCGTTCCGTTGCGGAGAACCTCGGGGTCACCGGCGTCCTCGCGGTCGAGCTGTTCGAGACCACCGACGAGCGACTGCTCATCAACGAACTCGCGATGCGCCCGCACAACACCGGGCACTGGACGATCGACGGATCGACCACCAGCCAGTTCGAGCAGCACCTCCGGGCCGTGCTCGACCTGCCGCTGGGAGCCACCGGATGCCGAGACGAGTGGTCGGTGATGGTGAACATCCTCGGGGGGCCGACGACCGGGGACCTCATTGATCGCTACCCGCACGCCCTCTCCGACGAGCCGTCGGTGAAAGTGCACAACTACGGCAAGTCGCCGCGCCCGGGGCGCAAAGTCGGCCATGTCACCGCCGGTGGCGACGACCTCGACCGGGTGGTCTTCCAGGCGCGTGCCGCTGCAGAGCGTTACCAGAACTGACCTTTAGGCTATTCGCTATGCTCGATCCCCTGCCTCCTGTGCGGCCCATTGTCGCCGTCGTCATGGGATCGGACTCCGACTGGACCGTCATGAAAGACGCCGCCGCCGCTCTTGCCGAGTTCGGCGTGGCCCACGAGGTCGAGGTCGTCTCGGCTCATCGAACCCCCGAGAAGATGATCTCATTCGGGCGCGATGCTGCGGGCCGGGGCATCCGAGTGATCATCGCCGGTGCTGGTGGTGCCGCCCACCTGCCCGGTATGCTCGCCGCCGTCACCACCCTTCCGGTGATCGGCGTCCCCGTCGCCCTGGCGAAACTCGACGGACTCGATTCCCTGCTGTCCATCGTCCAGATGCCCGCCGGGGTTCCGGTAGCCACCGTGTCGATCGGCGGCGCACGCAACGCCGGACTCCTTGCGATTCGGATGCTCGCGACCTCCGATCCCGCGCTCTCGACCGCGCTCGCCGAGTTCGCTCTCGCCCTCGAAGACACCGTCGAGGCAAAGAATGCCGCGCTGAAGTCGAGCCTGTGAGCGCGATGACCGCGACCAGCCCGATCCGTAGCCCGGATCTACGCTCGACCCCCACCATGACCAAGCGGGCGTGGTGGCTGGTGGGTCTCAACCTGCTGATTCCCGGGACCGCCCAGATCCTGGCCGGCAACAGGCGACTCGGCCGCTTCGGGGTCAGCAGCACTTTTCTGCTGTGGAGCCTCGGCATCGTGGGTCTCGTCGTGTGGTTCGTCGCGCACACCGTGATCCTCAGCATCGTGACCAACCCGATCGGGCTCACGGCGATCCAGGTCGTGCTGGTCGCGTACGCGCTGCTCTGGATCGTGCTCACCCTCGACACCCTCCGTCTCACCCGGCTGATCGCCACAGCGCCCGTGGTGCGTCCGGCGATAGCCGCGCTGTCGATCCTCGCCCTCATCGCCACGGCGGGCGCGGCGGGCTATGGAGCGGTCAGCGCGGGAAGCGCGCGTGACGCGGTGAGCTCGATCTTCGCCGGAAGCGACATGGTCGCGCCGGTGAATGGGCGGTACAACATCCTCTTGCTCGGCGGCGACGCTGGCCCGGACCGCACGGGCCTCCGCCCCGACAGCACTTCGGTAGCGAGCATCGACGCGGCAACCGGCGCCACGACGATCATCGGCATCCCGCGCAACATGGAGCGGATCCAGTTCGCGAAGGGATCCCCGCTCTACGGTCCGTTCCCCAACGGTTATAACTGCGGCGACCTATGCCTCATCGACTACCTGTATACCTACGCGGAAGAGCATCGATCGCTCTACCCGAATGCGACAACGAAGGGCAGCTCCCCTGGCATCGAGGCGATGAAGGATGCCGCCGAGGGCGT
>JBBRDX010000025.1:0-23991 GCA_038203515.1 Actinomycetales bacterium
AACCGTCGTCGTGCAGGCGACTGCCGTCTGGCCAGAAAAAGGAAGCGCAGCCACATGCCGCAACGCATCTACAACGACATCACCGAGATCTTCGGAAATACCCCGCTCGTGCGACTGAACAGGGTTGCCGAGGGGCTCGGCGCAACGGTGCTTGCGAAGCTGGAGTTCTACAACCCCTCCGCGACCGTGAAGGACCGTCTCGCCATCGCCATCGTTGACGCGGCCGAGGCCTCAGGAGACCTGAAGCCCGGCGGAACGATAGTGGAGAGCACGAGCGGCAACACCGGTATCGCGCTCGCAATGGTCGGCGCGGCTCGCGGCTACAGGGTGATCCTCACGATGCCGGACAGCATGAGCACCGAACGGCGGATCGTATTGCGCGCGTACGGCGCCGAACTCGTTCTCACGCCCGGCCCCGGTGGAATGAAGGCCGCCGTCGATCGCGCAGCCGACATCGTGGCGAGCACCCCCGGTGCCGTCTATGCCAAGCAGTTCGCGAACGCCGCGAACCCGGCCATCCACCGTGCCACCACCGGTCCCGAGATCTGGAACGACACCGACGGCGCCGTCGACATCTTCGTGGCGGGCATCGGCACCGGGGGAACCCTCACCGGAACGGGTGGATACCTCAAGGAACAGAAGCCCGAACTCGTCGTGATCGGTGTCGAGCCGGCCGAGTCGCCGATCCTCAACGGGGGAGCGCCCGGCCCGCACAAGATCCAGGGCATCGGGGCGAACTTCGTTCCGGAGGTTCTCGATCGTGAGGTCTACGACGAGATCATCGACATCAATATCACCCAGTCTGTCTCGATGGCGCGTCGTCTTGCCGCAGAGGAGGGCATCCTCGCCGGAATCTCGTCCGGTGCCACTGTGCAGGCCGCCCTCGAGGTGGCCGCGCGTCCGGAGAACGCCGGCAAGACGATTGTCGTCATCGTCGCGAGCTTCGGCGAGCGGTACCTCTCGACGGTGTTGTACGAAGATCTCGCGGACTGAACGAGTGCCTTTCGCAGGCGTTCGTGAAGACATCCGGATGGCGCGGCAGAACGATCCCGCAGCGCGTTCGAGTGCGGAAGTGTTCCTCGCCTACTCGGGGCTCCATGCGGTGTGGGGATACCGATTCGCGCATCGCCTCTGGACGTGGCGATGGTTTCTCGCGGCCCGCATTTACTCGCAGCTCGTGCGGTCGTCGACGGGGGTGGAGATCCACCCCGGCGCGACCATCGGGCGTCGACTCTTCATCGACCACGGCATGGGCGTGGTGATCGGGGAGACCGCGGTGGTGGGAGACGACGTGTTGCTCTACCACGGCGTCACACTGGGCGGCACGAGCTCGGTGCGGGAGCGCCGGCATCCGACCATCGGCGATCGGGTGATCATCGGTGCGGGCGCCAGCGTGCTCGGGCCGGTCACGATCGGGCACGACTCGATCATCGGCGCGAATGCCGTCGTGGTGACGGATGCTCCGCCGAACTCCGTGCTCACAGGCATCCCGGCGCGCGTGCGGCCGCGCACCGCGTCCCCCGTCGCCGAGACGTTCACCGACCCCGCGATCTACATCTGAGCCCGCCCGTTACCGAACAGGGTCACAGGTCGAGCGAGTCTCCCGGCTCCAGCGCGACGTATTCGCCGCCGCCCTGCTCGACGGCCCACTTGAGACGCTCTCCGCCCATCCCCTTGCCGACCGTTGACAACACCATCTCGTGGGTGGCGAAGGCGCGCCGCGGCCGCACGGCGAGCACGAAGTCGATTGCGTCGCCGATCTTGAGCCAGGGTGCGCCGACGGGTGCAGCGAGGATGTTCACTCCCACACCCTCCGGCACGGTGAAGGAGTCGCCCGGGTAGTACAGTGCGTCGTTCACGAGCACTCCCACGTTATCCACGATCGGGATCGAGGAGTGGATCACGGCGTGCTTCTCGCCGAAGAATCTCAGCGCAAAAGGATCAGCGTCGACCACGTCGCCATCCTTCACGACGGTGATATCGAAGTCGGAGGCCGCGATCGCCACCCCCTCCGGTCCGTAGAACCTCACGCCGGGATTGCGGTCGAGGATGTGGTTGAGCTGGTCCGCGGTCCAGTGGTCGCCGTGCTCGTGGGTTATCACCACCGCGACGACATCGTTGAGGCCGATGAGGGCGGTGGTGAACACTCCCGGGTCGATCACGAGCGTCTTGCCCACAGATTCGAGGATGAGGCAGGCATGTTCCTGTTTCGTAACGCGCATTTTCCAGACTGTACTCGAAAGAGTGCGCCTCGGAAGGTTCACGAACCGCATCCGACATACTGGGCTGATGACGACACCGGTGCCGCTCACATGACCGCTTTGCGTGTGGTCGTCGCGATCAATCCGTCCGCCTCATTCGGCAAGGGCCGCGCCGTCGGACCGGCCGTTGTGCAGGCGCTTCGCGGAGCCGGTCACCGGGTGACCGCCCTCAGTGAGCGGAGCTTCGCCGACCTGTATCGAGAAGCGGGGAAGGCGATAGTGCTGGCCCCGGATGCCCTCGTGGTCGTGGGGGGCGATGGCATGGTCAGCCTCGGCGCCAACCTGGTCGCTGGCACGAGCATCCCCCTCGGAATCGTGCCGTCGGGCACCGGCAACGACGTCTCGCGCGGCCTGAAAATTCCGATCGGCGACACGGATGCCGCGATTGACCTGTTGCTCGCCGCCCTGAACGGTGAGCCGCGGGTGATCGATGCGGCACTCATCCGCCGCGACGGCGAGCCGGATCGCTGGTATGCGGGCGTGCTCTCTGCAGGCTTCGACGCGCGCGTAAACGAGCGCGCGAACCTCTGGCGCTGGCCCCGCGGCAAGAGTCGCTACAACCTAGCCCTCCTGCGCGAACTCGCGACCCTCAGGCCCACGACCTATCGTCTCGTGCTCGACGGGGTCGAGCTGAACACCGCCGGCACCCTGGTCTCGATCGCCAACAACACGTCGTTCGGCGGGGGGATGCTGATCACCCCCGACGCGCTGCTCGACGACGGGCTGCTCGACGTGTTCGTGGTGCAGCCGCTGTCCCGCATCGCGTTCCTCGGCATCTTCCCGCGAGTGTTCAAGGGCACGCATGTGACCGATCCGCGGGTCTCGATCCGTCGAGCGAAGCACGTGACAATCCATTCGGATGGCGTGGTCGCCTATGCCGACGGAGAGCGGGTCGGATCCCTTCCGCTCGAGGTCGAAATCGTGCCGGGAGCCCTGCGGATCCTCGTGCCCTGACCGGGGCATCACGCACCGTTTTGGTGCGGCTCCCTCGCGTGTGGCATACTCGTGGAGTTGTCCACTTGCGGCCCCATCGTATAGCGGCCTAGTACGCTGCCCTCTCACGGCGGTAACACCGGTTCGAATCCGGTTGGGGTCACAGCAGCCCGGATACCAGTGATTTACTGGCGTCCGGGCCTTTTTTGTGGCGGCATTGCCGCATCCACTGGCTCGTTCGTCAGTGTGTGTCCCCCAGTCGGCTGCCGGGAGCAGATTGTGACGGCTGGGCGGGACCGTGGCGCCCCGTGCAGCCCAGAGTCACCGCCGCACGACGCAACCACGGATTGCCGTCGGCGGCCCAGCGGCCAACCGCCAGGTTCGCGCGGGATCGGCTCGGGGTATCCAGCGCCTCGACCAGCGGCACGATCACATCTCTTGCGAGCGGATCGGCGAGCGCGGGCGTGCGCGCATCGCGCAGGAATCCCTCGAGACGGGTGAGGTCGGAGTTGTCGAGCAGGCGCACATGAGTCTGCAGCAGCACGATTGCCGCGAGCCGGCGCTCGAAGACGGGCACCCCCCACAGCTCCGAGGCCAGGGCCGTGATCTTGTCGCGCCCGAGCGCGGGATACCGGTGTCCCACGTCACGGATCGTGCCACGCACGGCACCCACCGATGCCCCGTAGAACTGCAGGTCAGATCCGATCCGATCCTCGTCGGCGAGAGCCCGCTGCACGGTGGCTTCGAGCTGGAGAGCGGTATCGACAAAGTTACCGGCGTGGCTCATCTCACAATCCCAGAGGCTGCGTGATCTCCCAGATGTGACCGCCCGGGTCACGGAAGCTCGCTGTGCGGATGCCCCACTCGCGGTTCATCGGACCGTTCAGGAGTTTTACTCCACGCGCGGTGAGCTCGGCGCAGGTGGCGTCCACATTTTCCACGTCGAGCGTGAGCTGGGGGCGTCGGCCGGTCTCGGCAGATGCAACAGAGGCGGGCGCAATGAGGCTCACGGCAGCGGATGATTCCCGCAGGTCGATCAACATGGTGTCGAAGCGGAACACGGCCGAGTCCCCGTCCTCGAAGAGGATCGGCAGCGGGAACACCTCGAGGTAGAACTCTTTCGTCGCGGCCAGATCCTCGATGAACAGGGTGATGGCGGAGATGGATCCGGGCCACGCGGGCATGTTGTTCCTCGTTCCCGTCACGCCAAATCCGTCTCACGGCCATAACATGAGCATATGTACTCAAAAGCTGCGACAGTTCTCCCCGTCATGACGCCGCAGTGACCGAACATACCGAGCTCGCCGATTTCTCGGAGATGCTGGCGCGCGGGCAAGCGGATGCCACGCGTCCCGGCCCCAATCTGCCGGAAGCGATCCCCCTGGCCAGAGCCCGTCGTCATCGCATCCGTCGCCGAATCACCGGGCTCGTCGTTCTGCTGGTGATCGTCGCGGCGGTCGGCACCTATCTGCCGATCACCCTTCTCGCGCCGCTCGGCACGGCCACGCTCACCGCAACCAAACCGTCGTTCACCACGCCGGGTGCCGTGGTGCTCACCCTTCCGAGCCTGGGGGAGGCTGCCGTGAGCGTCACCGGTGCCGAGACCTTTGCCGGCACGGTCGGTACCAACGGTATTTTCGCCTCGAGCGGCGGCTCTGGCCCGCAGCCGATCGCGAGCATCAGCAAGCTGATCACCGCGCTCGTCGTGCTCGAAGCCAAGCCGCTCACGGGCACGGAGCGGGGGCCGATCCTCACCTTCAGCAAGGCCGATCATGACCTCTACGACCAGTACTACGTGCTCAATGCGTCGGTGCAGCCGATGAAGACCGGAAGCACGATGTCGGAGCATGATGCGCTCTCGCTCATGTTGGTGGTGTCCGCCTGTAACTATGCGGATGCGGTGAGCACCTGGGCATTCGGATCGCGCGCCCGCTACCTCAACGCAGCCAGGGCCTGGCTCGCCGCCCACGGTCTCACCGGAACGACCATCGTGGAGCCGACGGGAATCAGTATCCGAAACGTGAGCACTCCTGCCGACCTCATCGCCATCGGAAAGCTCGCGATGGCCAACCCGGCGATCGCGTCGATAGTGGGCTCGCCGAGCGTCATGGTGCCCGGAGTCGGGCCGGTGTCGAACAACAACATCAGTCTCGGATCCGAAGGTATCGACGGCATCAAGACCGGCACCCTCGACACGGTCGGCTCGTGCCTGCTGTTCTCCGCCAGTGTGGAGGTCGGCCTGCCCCAACCGATCACGATCATCGGGGTGATCCTGGGGGGAGACAGCCGTGAAACGGTGAACCGCGCCGCGCAGCTGATGGTCCACAGCATCAAGTCCGGCTTCCATGTCGTGCAACTCGTGGGTGCCGGCACGGTGGTGGGGCGCTACTCCACACCCTGGAAAGACGGCGCACGCGTCGTGACGGGAAGCAGGGCATCCGTGCTCACCTGGTCGGATGCACCGATCACCTCGACGATGACCATCAAGCCGCTGACAATCACAGCGGGCAAGACGTCGACCGACGGTTCCACTGTCGGCAGCCTCGACTTCGTGGTGAACGGGGCCCCGATCGCGGTTCCGCTTGTGCTCGACGGCTCGATCTCCGGGCCGGATGGACGGTGGCGACTCACCCATCCCCAGGTGCTTCTCGGCGGGTCCCGGCCCTAGAGCCGGGCCCCAACAGTCGCCCTAGAGTCGCGCCAGCCGTTCGATGTCTTCCAGGAACTCCGCAGCCACCTGCGGTGACACCGTCGTGCGGGTGGAACGGATCGCGGAGAGGTAGTCCATCGTGCTCGGTCCGGCCGGGGCGGAGGCGTCCTCCCCGGTGAAGAGCGCGCGCTCAAGCGCCTCCTGCGATGCCCGGCGGGCGGCGTACTCCACATCGGCGGGGGAGAACCCGTCGCTTGCCGTGACCAGCGCGTCGAGGTCGACAAGGCCGTCGACTGACACCGGTATGTAGCGCTCCCAGATGGCCAGCCTGGCCGCAGCATCCGGCAGCCCGATCGGCACGACATAGTCGAAGCGCCCGTGACGGAGGAACGCCGAATCGAGAGCGCGGATGAAGTTCGTGGCGCAGACGAGCAGTCGTCCGGGCTGCTCCCGGAAGGCCGGGATGATCTTCAGCAGCTCGTTGGTCACGCCCTGGAGCGCCGAGGGTGGCTCGCCTCCGCGATGGGCGGCGATCTCCTCCACCTCGTCGATGAACACGACAGCGTGTTCGAGCTCGTAGATCTTGAGGAAGGTCTCCCGCAGCGCACCCGCCAGCCCCTTGGGGTCGGTGGCGAGTCGAGAGGGGAATACCTCCACGAATGGCCATTCGAGTCGGGAGGCGATCGCCTTCGCGAAGGTGGTCTTGCCGGTGCCTGGCGGCCCGAACAGCACGACGGCCTTCGGCGGCACCACGCCGTACTGCTCGGCCATGTCGGGTTTGGCGAGGGGCATCACCAGGCGGCGTTCGAGAAGTTCCTTTTCCCGCTGCATCCCGCCCACGCTCTCCCAGAGATCGCGAGGCAGGATGCGTCCGCCGAGCTCGCCGAGGGATCGCAGTTCTTCGCGCTGCACCGGGATGTGGCGCTCGAAGTAGCGCAGATTCTGCTTGAGCTCGAAGCCTCGATCGAGGAAGGCAACCACGCGGCTCGCGGTCTCGGGCAGGAGCGCGGAAAGTTTGGCGAGTCCGTGCGGTGCCATACGGTTTTCGAGGGCGGCGAGGAGCGCGGAGCCGATGCCTTGGCCCTGCCAGAGACGAGTGGTGGTGAGGAACACGATCCACCCCTGCGCGTGCGCGGCGCGGCCGACGGCGGCGCCGATCACCTCCCCACCGTGCATGGCGACGACGGCGTGGTCCTTCTGGCAGGAGGCAAGCACCTCGGAGAGACCGTAGACCGGCTCGGTCGTGGAGGCCGTGATCTCCTCCCACAGATGCAGGATGCCGTCGAGATCGTCGGAATGAAAGTCTCGAATGCGCCAACCGGACATTGTGGCTCCCTCGCGTGAATGACGTGTGGCAGCAAATCTAGGGCACACACCTGCGCGGGAGAGCCATCCCATGCCCCGCCGGGGCAGACTCGCAGTTGCCTGACCTCACTGACTGACCAGGCCGCACCCGGCGCCGCACCGCACTGCGCTGTCAGGACGCAGTCGGTGCGCTGTAAAAACGCATCAGGTCGGTGGACGAGGTCAGTTGCCCCGGCAACTGCGGCTGCGCGATCCACGGTCGGTCGTTGAGGTAGGCACGGGAGGGAGTGAGCACGACGATCGACACGTCGGCACTCGAAATCGTCCAGCCGCACTCGGGCGCCAGTACCGAGAACTGCCCCGCCGTCCTTCGACGGAGGAGACGTTGATGATGGAACTGTGCCCCTGTGACGCGAGGACGCTCGAAACGGTTTTCATACCGAGGAAACTGCCGGTGAGGTTGATCTCGACAGTCTTCTGCCGGAGCACACGGGGGAAGTCGCCGATCGGGGAGCCGTTGGCGATGCCCGCATTGTTGACGAGCAGGTCGAGATGGCCGAATTCGGCGAGGGTGAGCCGCAACGCGTTGGCCCAGTCGCTCTCCTGCGTCATGTCGAGGTGCACGAATCGGGCCGCGTGACCGAGTTCGACTGCCAGCGCCTCGCCATCCGCATCCAGCACGTCCGCGAGGACCGCACTCGCGCCTTCGGCGGTGAGCAGCCGCGCGTGAGCGCCACCCGCGCCCCTGCCGCCGCCGGTGATGAGTGCGACTTTGCCTGCGACACGGTTCATGGTGCTTCCTCTGATTCGTGCGGCGGTCGGCCTTACGGCGGCCTTCGCGACCGCCGCCGGCACTGCAGGGGTCAGCTGCAACGTGCTCGCCGGGGTGCATCACGACCACATCCTGGCGCCGGTGGTGCGCGCGAAAGATGCGACGCGAGTGCTCCTCGAGCTTGCCCGGGCACACCAGCATTAGTTGACCGCACAACCGGCTCGTGGCGGGGGATACGGCGGTTCGCGGAGCTGTTTGAGCGTCGCGGCGGGGGATACGCGCCCCGCCGCGAGGTCGTTCCGCCCGCCACGGCCGTAGTGAGGAGACCCCTGGGCGAGCTCGACGGTCGGCGAGGCGACTGAATTCGGTGAGGGCGCACGGTGCATGGGTGCCATCGGGATGTCAGGTCCGGGACATCGGATCGAGGATCGGGACCAAAGGCCCGAAAGTCGTCGGAACTCGGACCTAGGGTTCGGGTATTCGAAATATCGGGAGGTCAGCGTGCATGCTCTTTTCGCGGCGATGATGGGGAGCACCCCCACCATCTATCTCGGCTGGGGTGCATTCACCATCCAGCTGGGCAACTTCATCGTGATCGTCACGATGCTGGTGTTGTTCGCGCTCGCGCTCGTGCTCCCCTTTCCGACGGGACGGAAACGTAAATGACCACTATCGTGCCGCCCCCCACTACCGGGGCATCAGATTCCCAATCCGGGACGAACTCCGATGAGGAGTTCTACACCTGGACCGGCAAATCCCGGCGCTGGATACTCAAGACATTGCCACCGGACAAACTGCTGCCGCAAACCCAGCCGAGCTATGTCGCTTCCTGGATCTATGTTTTCGGAATGGGCGCCATCGCTGCGCTTGTGGTGATCATCGCCTCGGGTGTCGTGCTGAGCCTCAACGGGCCCACCTGGTGGCACGTCTCATCATTCGGGCACTTCGTCAACAGCACGCACCTCTGGAGCGTGGAGTTCTTCTTCCTGTTCATGGTCGTGCACCTGTGGGGCAAGTTCTGGATGGCATCCTGGCGTGGTGGACGACTGCTCACCTGGATCACCGGGGTTGTCTCGTTCGCCGTCTCCATCGGGGCGGCCTTCACCGGGTACCTTCTCCAGACGAACTTCGAATCCGAATGGATCGCTTTCGAAGCGAAGGATGCACTGAACGCCGCAGGGATCGGCGCCTGGTTCAACGTCGCCAATGCCGGCCAGATGTTCATGTGGCACATCACCCTGCTTCCGCTTGCGGTCGCTGCGATTGTCGCACTTCATGTGCTGCTGGTGCGGGTGCACGGCGTCGTGTCTCCGCTCGAGGCCGCCGAAACCGACACGCAATTGCGCGACGCCGCATTTTCCCAACCGAGCGGTGAGGACGACCGATGAGAAAGACACAGAGTTTGAGCCCGATGTCCTGGCGTACGGGTTCCGGCCTGGCCGGGCGCGCCTGGAGGGGCACCAACCGCGAATACGACCTGTTCAAGGAGCTCACCGTCGGTGTAATCGTCGTCGCACTCCTCGTAGTCGCCGCATCCGCGATCTTCAGTTCGCCCGATGATCGAACCGTCACGCTCAAGTCGTGGGCGCAGTCCCAGCCGAGCGATTTCGTCGCCACCGCGACCACCGAACTCGGCCACACGAGTGCGACCGCCGGCTATGGACCTCCCTACAACTCGACCGCGGACGCGACCCAGACGATCGGTGCACTCGACCTCCAAAGTTTTGCGGGAGTGAAGATCCCGATCGACACTGCCACCGACTTCGTGATCGGCCCGCTCAGCACCCTCCCAAAACCGCCCGCCGCGGTGGACATTTGGAAGACCGCGTCAGCCAAGCAGCAGTCTGCCTGGGCGGATGCCTACACTTCGGCACTCGGCAAGGCGAAGGGAAACGACCCGTCGAATGTCGCCAAGGGCAATTACGGACCGGTGCCCGCGTTGACCACCTCGCTCCTCACGATGGCGAAGCAGGGCTCTCTCGACAGCGTGCTTCAGTCCGGGGGCGATTTCTATAATTTCAATTACACCCGGTCCGTGCTGTTTCTCGGCGACGGGACCTACCTCGCTAACCTCGCGACGAACCTGCACCTGAGCGGGGACCAATGGGGGATGATGAACGAGACCGGCAGCTACCCCGGCCAGTCGTGGCTGTGGTTGTTCTCGTTCTTCTACCAGATCGAGCCATTCAAATCAGCAGCCAACGCCGACCTTCTTGTGGTGTTCGTGGTGGGCATCCTCACCCTGCTGCTCGCGCTCGTGCCGCTCATTCCGGGCCTTCGGGACCTGCCGCGACTGATCCCCATCCACCGCCTCATTTGGCGAGATTACTACCGTCGGCGTTAGCCTCTGTCGCTGAAAGCGAGCTTCCGCCGTGGCGGGGGATATGCCCGCTCGCGGCGGCGTTCGCGCGTCGCGGAGGGGGTTACGACTCCCGCCGCGACGTCGTTCCTCCCGCCATAGCTCGACAGCCATAGCGACGGAGGTGGCCCTCGTGCGAACGCGAGTGCCGGTGACGATGGTCACCCATGATGGTTGCTGGGGCCGGAGAGCATCTGGCCGCGGCGATTCCCGTCTTCCTGCTGTGGCGGGGGATTCGGCGGATCGCGGAGGAGGTTTCGCGTCGCGGAGGGTTTTACGACCCCCGCCGCGAGGTCGTTTCCCCGCCACGGCTGGAATCACCGCAACCCAGAGCCGGCGCGAGCCCTAGGGCGTGCGCAACTCGTCGTCGCGCCATTCGATGGCGATGACGGTGCCGACGGCGACCTCTTCCTCGCGGGCGCGCAGTTCCACGCGGCGGATCTTCCCGGAGATCGTCTTCGGCAGCTCCATGAATTCGATGCGGCGAATGCGCTGGAATGGCGCGAGTTGTTCGCGCGCGTAGCTCAGAATCGAAAGTGCGACCTCTCCGGAGGGTTCGAAGCCGGCGGCGAGAACGACGTAAGCCTTCGGCACGGCCAGGCGCAGGGCATCCGGAGCGGGCACGATCGCGGCTTCGGCCACCGCCGGATGCTCGATCAGCACACTTTCGAGCTCGAAGGGGCTGATCTTGTAGTCGGAGGCCTTGAACACGTCGTCGGTGCGGCCGATATAGGTGATGTAGCCATGCGAATCCCGGGCCGCCATGTCGCCGGTGTGGAAGTATCCGTCGTGCGTTGTCGCGGCGTTTCGCTCGGCATCGCCGACGTAACCGGTCATGAGGTTCACCGGGTGCTGGCCCAAGTCGACACAGATTTCGCCCTCCTCGGCGAGTTCGCCCGAAATCGGGTCGATGAGCACGATCGGGCTGCCGGGAAGTGGGCGGCCCATCGACCCGTCCTTCACGGGCGAGCCGGGGGTGTTGCCCGCTACCGCGGTCATCTCGGTCTGGCCATAACCGTCGCGGATCGTGAGTCTCCAGCGCGAGCGCACCTGGCTGATCACCTCGGGATTGAGGGGCTCTCCCGCCGAGATCGCCTCCCTCAGGTGCCCGCTTCCGGCCGAAAGGTCGGACTGGATCAGCATCCGCCACACGGTCGGCGGCGCACAGAAGGAGGTGACGTGCTCATCCCGGATCTTCTGCAGTAACGAAGCGGCATCGAAGCGTCCGTAGTTGTAGACGAAGATCGTCGCCTCCGCGATCCACGGCGCGAAGAAACAGCTCCAGGCGTGCTTGGCCCAGCCGGGCGAAGAGATGGCGAGGTGGATGTCTCCGGCCTTGAGCCCGAGCCAATACATGGTCGAGAGATGGCCGACCGGATACGACACCTGGGTGTGTTCGACGAGCTTCGGCCGCGTGGTCGTACCCGAGGTGAAATAGAGGAGCAGCGGGTCGTGGGACGCGGTGTGCGGATGCGGCAGCGGTGCCGCCGGTGCAGCGAAGGCATCCGCGAAGTCGATCCAGGAATCCGCCTCTTCGCCGACACGGATTCGAGTGAAGTCGCCGGGCACGTCGTCGAATTTGTCGAGATCGGCGGATGCGGCGATCACGTGCCGCACGTTTCCGCGATGCATCCGATCGATAAGATCCGCGGTTCCGAGCGCGGTAGTCGTTGGCAGGATCACCGCGCCGATTTTCATTATGGCGAGCATCGAATCCCACAGTTCGACCTGGTTGCCGAGCATGAGCATGACGGCGTCGCCGCGTTTCACCCCGAGCGACTGCAGCCACCGCCCGACCTGGTCGGAGCGCGTGGCCATCTCGTCGAAGGTGAATCGGGCGGTCGATCCGTTCTCTTCGGCGATTACCAGGGCGGGCCGGGCGTTGCCCCGAGCGATGGCGTCGAACCAGTCGATGCCCCAGTTGAAGGTGTGGCCGACATCGTGCCAGCGGAACTCGCGCACAGCCGCGTCGTAATCGTCCCGAAGGGCGACCAGCTGGTCGCGGGCGGCTCGAAAGTTGTCAGTTGCGGGAGTGTGCGACACCGGGGGCGCTCCTTGGGGTCAGGAATTCGATCGTATCGCGGGTCGCCGGGATGTCAGTTCGCACGAAGCTCTCGTGCCAGCTGGTCGTAGTAGGCCGCCCGCAGCTCGTTGTCCGCCGGCGTACCGGGGGCGGGAGGAACCGTCATGACATCGCCGCGCGACTGTCCGGACGTGATCGCTGGGGCGTGCGACCCGCTCGAGATCTTGTCGATCCAGGCCAGCGCCAGCGCCGACAGGATGAAGACGGAGTGGATGATGACCTGCCAGAACACTCCCTCGAAGGTGTACACCTCATCGGTGACCTCGTCGACGGCGGAGTTTTTGGCCCCGAGGTCATTCACCCCGATGAAGGTCTTGAGCAGGTGGATGGAGGAGATTCCGATGATCGCCATCGCGAGCTTCACCTTGAGCACGTTTGCATTCACGTGCGACAGCCATTCGGGCTGGTCGGGATGACCCTCGATCCGGATGCGGGAAACGAAGGTTTCGTAGCCGCCGATGATCACCATGATGAGCAGGTTGGCGATCATCACCACGTCGATCAGACCGAGCACGCCGAGCATGATCTCGGCTTCCTTGATATCCAGCGGATGTGCCACCACCTTCTCGCCCAGGTGGTAGAGCTCCACCATGAAGACGACGACGTAGATGAGCTGGGCCACAATGAGCCCGAGATAGAGCGGGGCCTGCAGCCAGCGGCTGAAGAAGATGATGTAGCCGACGCCGGTGACACCGGCGGGCTGGGGGCGGTATTGGCGGGGCTGGTCGGGCGACGTCATGACGACCTTTCTCAGAAGGAGAGCTCGGGGAAGTGCTGGGAGGCATGCTCAGGGAGCGAGGACTTTCGCGTCACCCCTCGTCTTGCGGAGGCTGAGTACAGTCGCGACGGCGATCGTGAGGCCGATGAACAGCAGCGAGAACCAGATCGGAATTTCGGGAGCCCACTCCACCGACTCGCCCCCGTTGATGAATGGCAACTCGTTCACGTGCAGTGCGTGGAGAATCAGCTTCACACCGATGAAACCGAGGATGACCGCAAGTCCTTGGGCGAGGTAGACGAGGCGCTCGAGTAGTCCGCCGACGAGGAAGTAGAGCTGGCGCAGTCCCATCAGCGCGAAGGCATTGGCGGTGAACACGATGTAGGCCTCGTTCGTGAGACCGTAAATCGCGGGAATCGAGTCGACCGCGAAAATCAGGTCGATGAATCCGATTGCCACGATCGTGAGCAGCATCGGAGTGAAGAATCGCTTGCCGTCGATCTTCACCGAGAGGCGATCGCCATGGTATTCATCGGTGATTGGCAGGATCCGCCGGGCAAATTTCACAACGCGCCCATGGGCCGGGTCGCTTTCGTGCGAGCTGAACGCCTGGCGGTAGGCCAGAACGAGCAACAACGCGCCGAAGATATAGAAGATCCAGGAGTAGTTCTCGATCAGGGCCGCTCCCACGGCGATGAACACGCCGCGCATGATGAGGGCGATGACGATGCCGATCATCAGCACTTTCTGCTGGAACCGCTTGGGCACCGCAAAACCGGTCATCACGATCAGGAACACGAAAAGATTGTCGATCGACAGGGCCTTCTCCGTGAGGTAGCCAGCGAAATACTCGCCGCCGAAGCGCCAGCCGGATACGAGGCCGATACCCACTCCGAAGAGCAGGGCGAGACCAATATAGAACGTTGACCAACGGGCAGACTCGCCCGTTGTTGGCTCGTGCGGCGTGCGCACATGCGCGAAAAATTCGAAGACGAAGAATCCGATCGTGATGGCGATCGTGATGATCCAGATAATGGGCGTGATGGCCACGGGTTTGCTCCTTGGTCGGTTGCTGCACGGACCAAGGTCTCTTCCACCCTGAAAAATATGGGCAAGCCGCCCGGAACACAATTCAGTGCTCGTAATGACGAGTCGGCTTCGTAGGAATACTCCCCTTGTCCTCTCAGGCTAGCCCATGAACAACCGGCGCACGCAAAGGGTGAGCCGTTTCCTGATGCTCGACGTGCCATCTAAGATCGATTTCGCGAAGGGGAGTATTCCCACGGGCGGTCACACGCCCCATTCCGCACTCGTCAAGACGGTCACCATTGCTGCTGGCCCGGGTGCGGCGGTACCGGCTGAATCGGTGCGGAAGAGACTTTCGGGACTCTGGCGAACCCACGCCGTCCCTCTCCTGAAAGGCCCCCATGGACCTGCAACTCCCTCTCTGGTTCGAGATCACCAGCATCGTCGGTCTTATCTTGATCATCACCGCCGACCTCGTGCTCGCCTACAAGCGGCCACATATCCCCTCGACTCGGGAATCAGGCCTCTGGGTCGTTTTCTATGTGGTGCTCGCGATCATCTTCGCGGTGCTGATGTTGTTCTTCGCGGGAGCAGAGAGTGCCGGGCAGTTCATTGCCGGCTGGCTCACGGAATACAGCCTGTCGATCGACAACCTGTTCGTCTTCGTGATCATCATGGCGAGATTCTCGGTGCCGCGGAAGTACCAGCAGGAAGTGCTCATGGTTGGCATCATCATCGCGCTGGTGTTGCGCGGAGTCTTCATCCTGCTCGGGGCATCGCTGATACAGAACTTCAGCTGGATCTTCTATATCTTCGGCGCGTTCCTGCTCTACACCGCATTCGGCCAGGCCTTCCAGAACAACGAGGAGATAGACGAGAAGGAGAGCGGCATCATCCGCCTGCTGCGCAAGCGCATCCACATCTCCAACGATTTCGACGGCGCCAAGATCCGCACCGTCATCGACGGGAAGAAGGTATTGACGCCGATCGTCGTGGTGTTCATCGCCATCGGCACGACCGACCTGGTATTCGCGCTCGACTCGATCCCGGCGATCTTCGGTATTACGACGAGTCCGTTCATCGTGTTCACCGCCAATGTCTTCGCCCTGATGGGCCTTCGCCAGCTGTATTTCCTGCTCGGGGACCTGATCGACAAGCTGGTGTACCTCAAGTACGGCATCGCCTTCATCCTCGCTTTCATCGGGTTCAAGCTCATTGCGCACGCGCTGCACACCAACGAACTGCCCTTCGTTAACGGGGGCAAGCACATCGAGTGGGCGCCCGAGATCGGCACCCTCTTCTCGCTCGGAGTGATCGTGGCGTCGATGGCGGTCGCGGTGATCTCAAGCCTGGTCAAGATCCGCTACGACCGGCGTCGTGCGGCCTGACCGCATTCACAGTCGACCCCGATTTCGCTCGCGGTCTTTGTCGCGCTCGACGTCCCGCCGTTCGGTGACGGCGAATCCGGACCGGCTCAGCAGATCACCTCACCTTCAGACGATCGGGGAGTCGGGTTCGGGCTCGAGCCACTTCACCTTCTCTGTGACCTTCACGACCTTGGGGTCGTGCTCGTCTGCGCCGTAGTCGTTCGCTGTCGTGATGTCCGTGCCCTCCTTCACTTTCACTGCCCGGAATACGAGGGTGAACACGATCGCGACGATCGCGTTGATCACGAACGCGGTGATCGCGATGTAGATCGGGATGTCGGTGAACGGAATCACAGCGACCGATCCGCCGAAGTGCGCCTTGGTGACCGGGTTGATCACGTTGAACGCGGAGATGGTTCCATAGGCGATGCCCACCGCCCAGCCGAGCAGCAGCGCGCGGCGGTGGAACCACCTGGTGTAGAGCCCGGCGACGATGGAGGGGAACGTCTGCAGGATCCAGATCCCGCCGAGCAGCTGCATGTTGATCGCTGCCGACTGGTCCATGGCGATCACGAAGATCAGCGCACCGAACTTGACGACCAGGGACGTGATCTTCGATACCTTGGCCTCCTGGGCCGGAGTGGCATCCGGTTTGATCAGGTCGCGGTAGATGTTGCGGGTGAAGAGGTTGGAGGCCGCGATCGACATGATGGCCGCCGGCACAAGAGCGCCGACCGCGATCGCCGCGAGAGCGATTCCGGCGAACCAGGCCGGAAAGTTGTCGAGGAAGAGCTGCGGCACCACGAGCTGGGGGTTGATGACACCGTTGGCGCCCACCGGGATCGTACCGGCCTTGATCGCGATGTAGCCGAGCAACGCGAGCAGTCCGAGCACCACCGTGTACAGGGGCAGCAGGACCGCGTTCCGGCGGATGACGTTTCGGCTCTTCGTCGCCAGCACTCCGGTGATCGAGTGCGGGTACATGAAGAGCGCCATCGCGGAACCGAGGGCGAGCGTCCAGTAGGCGTTCATGCTCGTCGCCCCGGGGATGATCGACCCCACCGCCTTGCCCGTTGCCGGGTTGATCGCCGACATCTTCGCGTCGGCGGCCTGGAAGATCTGGCCCCAACCGCCGAAATGGGAGGGCAGCCAGACGATTGCGACGATGATCACGACGTAGATGAGGAGGTCCTTCACGACGGCAATCGTCGCCGGAGCCCTCAGCCCCGCGGTATAGGTGTAGGCCGCGAGAACCACGAAGGCGATGATCAGCGGAAGATCGGCAAGGAGCGGATTGCTCGCATTGCCGAGGCCGAGCACCTCGAGCACGGCCTTGATGCCGACCAGCTGCAGGGCGATGTACGGCATCGTGGCGAGGATGCCGGTGAGCGCCACGGCGGTTGACAGGGCCTTGCTGCCGTAGCGACCGCCGACGAAGTCCGCCGGGGTGACGAAGCCATGGCGGTGTGAGACCGACCAGAGACGCGCCATCAGGAGGAAGACGATCGGGTAGAGCACGATCGTGTAGGGCACGGCGAAGAAGCCGGTCACCGAGCCGGTGCTGTAGATCGCGGCGGGGACGGCAATGAAGGTGTAGGCGGTGTAGAGGTCGCCGCCGAGCAGGAACCAGGTGATCCAGTTACCGAAGCCCCGCCCGCCGAGGCCCCATTCGTCGAGGGACTTCATGCCCCGTTCGGCCGGCTTCACCCGCCAGCGGGAGGCCAGGAAGCCCATCACGGCGACTCCGACGAAGATCACGACGAGCACCGCGAGGGCGACGCCGTTGACCGGGCGCGGGGCGGGCGTCGCCGCGGCCGCGAGGCCGAGGATCGCGGCGCTCACTTCTGCGCCGCCGTCGAGGAATCGATGTGCGGAGCATCGGGCAGGGTGCGCACTGCAGCGCGACGCCGGTTGTCCTCGCGGATCACGATCAGGTAGGTGATCCAGAGAATGAAGGCCTCGATGAACACCGACAGGATCTGGTACCAGTAGAAGAACGGCAGGCCGAAGAGCGGCGGATCGGCGCGCGCGTAGAGCGGAACGAGAAGGGGCGCGATGATGGCGATTGCCAGCAGGATGCCGGCGATCACATAGGGCATCGGCCGAGCCGGGCCGCGAGTGGGGGCTTCTGATGTTGACATCATTGTCCTTACCGGGGCCCGCGTGCGCCGGAGTCTCCGACGGATCACAATCTTCACCGCGTACTGGTTGAGCCACGTCGATGTCGAAGGCACCCCTGCCGGGAGGGTACACCCCATGGGGTGTACCGAACGCCTCTCAGCTGCCGGCGTCGAGACGCGCCATGGCGAGCCGCTCGGCGGCCTCCAGCGTCGTGATCCCCTGGGCTCGGGCATCCGAGAAGATCGTGGCGACCGTGTCGCCGATCGCGTCGACCCGTGCGGTGATGGCGGCCAGGTCGGCGCCCGGCTCCGAGGCGAAGTCGAGATAGACCACGCCTCCCGCGTTCACGACGAAGTCGGGAGCCCAGAGGATGCCGCGAGCCGCGAGTTCGGACGCGCCCTCACGCCGGGCGAGCTGGTTGTTTGCCGCACCCACCACGCCGAGCACGTTGAGCTCGCTGATGACGCTCGAGGTGAGCACCCCGCCAAGGCCGCACGGCACGAGCAGGTCCGCCTGGACTCGCAGGGCGTCCGCAACCTCGACCCAGGTGGCGCCGAGTTCCCGCGCGAAGTCCTTCTTCGCGAGGTTCACGTCGGTCACGGTGAGCTTCGCTCCGGCGCGGGAGAGCGCGGTGGCGAGTCGCCCCCCGACCTGGCCGAGTCCGGAGATCACGATGTGGCGGCCGTCGATCTCGCGGCTGCCGAACAGGGCCTCGGCCGTCGCGACAATGCTCGCGTAGACGCCGGCCGCGGTGGCGTCGGCCGGCTCGCCGACTCCGCCCTGTTCGACCGGGAGGCCGCACACGTGCTCGGTTCGTTCGGCGACAATCGCCATGAGTTCTGCGCTCGTGCCCACGTCTTCGGCGGTCATGTACGCCCCGCCGAGGCTGTCGATCGCGTCGCCGAGGTCGAGCATCGCATCACGCTTCTGTGCGTCCGTGAGCACGGTGCCGACCGGGAGGTAGATCACGGATTTTCCGCCGCCCCGGTTGAGACCGGCCGCCGCATTCTTGAGGGTCATGGCGGCCGAGAGACGCAGGGCGTCCGCGACGGCATCCGTCCAGTTGTCGTACTGCCACAGCCTGGCGCCACCGAGCGCCTGGCCGAGGCGAGTGGAATGGACGGCGACAATCATGATCAGGCCCGAGCGGGGCCCGGTAGTGATGAGCACCTGTTCGTGCGTGAACGGGATCAGGGGGAGGGCATCCAGCGACGGCGATGGTTGAGTGAGAGTCACGATAGTTCCCCTGTGAGTGTGGCCTTGTGGGCGGAGGTCGAGGCGCGACTGTAATGCGCGACGCGTGCAAGCCTATGAGGATTCGCTCACCGTGGTGAGGATCGCGGACGATCGGGATTCGGCGCCGCTCAAGCGAGTGGCGAAGGCGCTTGGCATCCCGGACCCCGCACCAATCGGTGTTAGCCTGAGCCGGTGTTGTTCGGTCTGCTTCCTCTTCGTAGCCGCGACGAATCCTAGTTCTCAGGCCGCCCTCGTCGCGGAGTCTGGTGCTGAAAAACCGCGCCGTGGCTGACCGCCGTTCTTAGTAGGAGACCGCACAATCATGAACGATCAGTTGCCCGTGAAGCCGCGTACCCTCGCCGAAAAAGTGTGGGACGACCACCTCGTCGTTGCGGGTGAAGGCGGTAGTCCCGACCTCATCTACATCGACCTCCACCTCGTTCATGAGGTGACGAGTCCGCAGGCATTCGATGGCCTTCGCCTCGCCGGACGACCGGTACGCCGGCTCGACCTCACCATCGCCACCGAGGATCACAACACCCCGACCCTCGACATCGATAAGCCGATCGCGGATCTCACCAGCCGCACCCAGATCCAGACCCTGCGTAACAATTGCGCGGAGTTCGGTGTGCGCCTGCACTCACTCGGCGACATCGACCAGGGCATCGTTCACGTGGTCGGCCCGCAGCTCGGCCTCACCATGCCGGGCATCACCGTCGTCTGCGGCGACTCGCACACCTCCACCCACGGTGCGTTCGGGGCCATGGCATTCGGCATCGGCACCAGCGAGGTCGAGCATGTGCTCGCCACGCAGACCCTGCCGCTCACTCGGTTCAAAACGATGGCGATCACCGTCGAGGGCGCCCTGCGCGCGGGAGTGACGGCCAAGGACATCATCCTCGCGGTCATCGCGAAGATCGGTACCGGTGGTGGCCAGGGCTACGTGCTCGAGTTCCGTGGCAGCGCCATCCGCTCGCTCTCGATGGAGGGCCGTATGACGGTCTGCAACATGTCGATCGAGGCTGGCGCGCGAGCCGGGATGATCGCACCGGACCAGGTGACCTACGACTACCTGGAGGGGCGAGCTCACGCGCCGAAGGGTGCCGACTGGGACTCTGCGGTGTCTTACTGGAGTACCCTCGCGACCGATGCCGATGCCGTGTTCGATGCCGAAGTGTTCCTCGACGCTAACGTGCTCGAGCCCTTCGTCACCTGGGGCACGAACCCGGGCCAGGGTGTATCCCTCAGCGACAGCGTGCCCGATCCGTCCCTGATCATCGACATGAACGAGCGGGCCTCGGCCGAGCGTGCCCTCGAATACATGGATCTCGAAGCGGGCACTCCGCTCAAGGACATCCATGTTGATGCGGTGTTCATGGGATCGTGCACCAACAGCCGCATCGAAGACCTGCGGGCTTTCGCGTCGATCATCAAGGGGCAGAAGAAGGCGGATGGCGTGCGCGTCATGGTCGTGCCGGGTTCGGCCCGCGTGCGCATCGAGGCCGAAGCCGAGGGCATCGACCAGATCGTCAAGGACTTCGGCGCGGAATGGCGATTCGCCGGCTGCTCGATGTGTCTCGGTATGAATCCCGACCAGCTTGCACCGGGCGAGCGGTGCGCATCCACCTCCAACCGCAACTTCGAGGGTCGGCAGGGCACGGGTGGACGCACCCACCTGGTGTCGCCGCTCGTAGCGGCGGCCACGGCGATTCGGGGGACCCTGTCGTCCCCGTGGGATCTTTCTCCCGGTCTCGATACGGGCGCTGGGGCGCCCTACTCGACCACCGGGGGCGCTGGGGCGCCCTACTCGACCACCACCCGAGGGACCAACTGATGGAAAGGGTCTCTGTGGTCTCGGGCGTCGCTGTGCCGCTCGAGCGCGCCAATGTCGACACCGATCAGATCATCCCCGCGGTCTTCCTCAAGCGGGTCACCAAGACCGGATTCGACGACGCGCTGTTTTACGCGTGGCGCCAGGACCCCGACTTCGTGCTTAACAACCCGGCCTTCTCCGGCGGTCGTGTTCTGATCGCCGGATCCGATTTCGGCACCGGATCCAGCCGCGAGCACGCCGTCTGGGCGTTGCGCGACTACGGCTTCCGCGCCGTACTCAGTCCGCGCTTTGGCGACATCTTCCGGGGCAACTCCGGCAAGCAGGGACTGCTGGCGGGCGAGATCAGCGAAGCTGACCTCGAGGTGTTATGGGCCGCGATCGACGCGCGGCCCGGCATCGAGGCATCCGTCGATCTTGTGGCCAAAACGGCGACGATCGGCGACCGCACCGTGCCATTCCAGATCGACGATTACACTAGGTGGCGGCTGCTTGAGGGCCTGGACGACATCGGACTCACCCTGCGCGATGAAACACAGATCACCGAGTTCGAGGCTCGTCGAGAATCCTGGCGTCCCCGTACTCTTCCGGTACAACAGGCTCTTCCGGTACATCAGGCCGTGAACCACAAAGATGCAGGTGAATAAATGAACCCCATAGCCACAGATGCCCAGAAGGCGGGACAGCGGGTGGGATTGAAATCCGACGAGATCACGATCACCGGCGGCAATCCCCTCACAGGCCGCATCCCCGTGCGCGGTGCCAAAAACCTGGCAACGAAGGCAATGGTGGCCGCCCTGCTCGGCGAGACTCCCAGTACCCTGCGTGACGTTCCCGATATCAGCGATGTCGAGGTCGTTCGCGGACTGCTCGAGGTCTACGGCGTGATCGTCACCTCGCCGAAACCCGGTGAGTTGCACTTCGATACGTCGAACGTGGAGAAGGCCCACTTTGCTGAGATCGACGCGCACGCCGGGTCCAGTCGCATCCCGATCCTGTTTTGCGGACCCTTGCTTCACCGTCTCGGTGAGGCGCGCATCCCCGATCTCGGCGGTTGCCGCATCGGTGATCGCCCCATCGACTTCCACCTCGACGCCCTGCGCGCCTTCGGTGCCGTCGTAGCCAAGTCCTTCGAGGGCATCTACATCACCGCGCCCGATGGACTTCACGGCGCCAACATCGAGCTGCCGTACCCGAGCGTTGGCGCCACCGAGCAGGTGCTGCTCACCGCCGTGCGCGCGAAGGGCACCACCGAGCTCAAGAACGCGGCCATCGAGCCGGAGATCATGGATCTCATCGCCATCCTGCAGAAAATGGGTGCGATCATCTCGGTCGAGCCCAATCGAGTCATCCTGATCGAGGGCGTCAACCGCCTCGAGGGCTACAAGCACCGTGCGCTGTTCGACCGCAACGAGGTGGCCAGCTGGGCGGCCGCCGCGCTGGCCACCAAAGGCGACATCTTCGTGGAGGGCGCCCGCCAGAGCGAGATGATGACGTTTCTCAACGTCTTCCGCAAGGTCGGTGGCGCCTTCGACGTCGAGGACGACGGCATCCGTTTCTACCACCCGGGCGGCGAACTCAAGCCGGTGACGATCGAGACGGATGTGCACCCCGGCTTCATGACGGACTGGCAGCAGCCGCTCATTGTGGCGCTGACACAGGCAACCGGGGTCTCGTACGTGCACGAGACCGTGTACGAGGACCGCTTCGGCTTCACGGAGGCACTCAACGAGATGGGCGCGAACATCGTTGTGCACAAGGAGGGCCTGCCGGATCATCCGCGCCGGGTGGCTCGCCGGGACTTCGAGCAGGCTGCGGTCATCACCGGCCCGACGAAACTGCACGGTGCCAACGTGCGTGTGCCCGCCCTGCGCGGCGGCTTCAGCTACCTCATCGCAGCACTCACCGCCGAGGGTGTCTCGACGGTAAGCAACGTGGGCATCATCAGCCGGGGCTACGAGCACTTCATCGACAAGCTCGCGATCCTCGGGGCCGACTTCGTTTTCGAAGGCTGAACATCGACGTGACGGGAACCACCGCAACGAAGCGAACCGGGTCTGAGAAGATCGCGATCTTCCGTTTGCTGGCGTTCCTCCTCGTGCCTGCGATGGAGTTCCTCACGCGCTTCGTGATCATCGACGGCCACAAACTTCCGAAGACCGGCGCATTCGTCTTCTCGCCCAACCACTACAGCGAGATCGATCCGGTGGTGATCGGGCGCATCATGTACAAGCTCGGGCGAGTGCCGCGTTACCTCACCAAAGCATCCCTGTTCTCGGTGCCGGTGATGGGCTGGTTCCTGCGGACGTCCGGCCAGATCCCGGTAGAGCGCACCGGAGTCGTGCGCGGACAGGATCCGATCGCCGCCGCCGACGCGCTCGTGCACGCCGGGCACGCGGTGGTGATCTACCCCGAGGGCTCGCTCACCCGCGACCCCGACCTGTGGCCGATGCGCGGTAAGACGGGGGCGGTGCGGATGGCGCTGCTCGCCGACATCCCGCTGATTCCGGTCGCGCACTGGGGCACCCAGCACGTGCTGCCGCGCTACGGCAAGAAAATCAGCCTATGGCCGCGAAAAACGATCACCGTGAAGATCGGGGACCCGGTCGACCTCTCCGCCTTCCGCGGTAAAGGCCTCGATCCCAAAACCCTCACCGTGGCTACCGCGGTGCTCATGACGGAGATCACGAGGCTGCTCGCCGACCTGCGCGACGAACCGATGCCCGCCGAAACCTGGGACCCGTCCAAGCACAGCCAGAGTGAGATCGGTCGTTTTGAACAACCCTAATCCGATGACACTGCCCATCCGTCTCTCGCGTCCCGGGGTGCGTCGCGTGGCCGTGCTCGGCGCTGGGAGCTGGGGTACCACCTTCGCCAAAGTGCTCGCTGATGGCGGATCCGATGTCGCCCTCTGGGCGCGGCGTCCCGAGGTGGCGCGTGAGATTTCACAGTCCAAGCGCAACAGCGACTACTTGCCCGGGATCAACCTGCCGCGAAACCTCTGGGCCTCCTCGTTCATCCCCGACGTGCTCGACGGGGCGGAGATCGTGTTCATCTCCGTTCCGAGCCAGTCGCTGCGAGAGAACCTGCGGATCGTGCGCGCCGTGATTCCACCCGACGCCATCGTCGTGAGTCTCATGAAGGGGGTCGAGAAGGGCACCCGCGATCGCATGAGTGAGGTCATCCATCAGGAGCTCGAGATCGATCCGGATCTCGTGGCCGTGGCATCCGGACCCAACCTCGCACTGGAGATCGCCAAGGAACAGCCGACCGCGGCCGTCGTCTCCTCCCTGTCACTCGACACCGCCACCCTCGTGGCGGCAACCGCG
>JBBRDX010000026.1:0-23519 GCA_038203515.1 Actinomycetales bacterium
GCGAAACCGGCTGCGGAGGCAGCGCCTGTCAGCGATGGCCCGCCGCCGCCGATGAAGGGCAGAACGAGGGTGAGCACGGCGGTGAGTACCGTCGTGAGAAGAGCAAACCGCTTCATTCCAGATTCCCCCGAACCCCTGTGAGGCCGACATTTCATCGCCGCACCCAGAGCCAACGGTAGGCCCCGTACCAGGCCATCACAAGCGAATACGGGAGTTTTGGCCGAAAGTCGCCCCCGAAATGGGGGCGTTTCACTACCAGCAGTCAGCCTCATCGAGGGGGCAGAATACCTGTTTCTCCCCCAGTCCGAGGCGCAACGGGGGCACATCCGTCGCTCTCGAGGATTGGAAAATCCTCTTCATATGCTAGGCCGGGGTGATCCGCAGCAGGACGCGATCTTTTCTGCCCTGCTTGCCCAGACGTTCGATAACCATGAAGATTCTGTATTCGAGCCTGAACTTTGCGCCGAAGATTGTGTTGAGGTTCGCGATTACGTCATCACCGGACTCGATCGCGGCACTGCCGTGAATGACCGGAGCGCCCTCCTTCACCCGGCCCATACGATCGCAGACACGCATTTCGACGCGGGGGCTGTTGCGCAGGCGCTTCACCTTGCCGCTCATGGCGGGCGTGGTTACGACCAGGTCGTCACCGTCCAGTGCGATCCACACCGGTGTGGACACCGCAACCCCCGTCTTACGGAACGTCGTCAGCGAGATAAAGCGCTCGTCGCCCAGGGCGGTGAAGGCGCGGGGGAGGCTCACGCTTCCAGTGTATCGATGTGCGGCTCGAACCCCTGGGCAGGGCGTCTGCCCGAGCAGATAGTCGCTTCGGCGGTGGCATGCGCTGCAAGCGTGTTCATCGCCGTTGTCGTGTTCATCGCCGTTGTCGTGTTCATCGCCGCGGCCGTGTTCATCGCCGTTGTCGTGTTCATCGCCGCGGCCGTGATGTCGTGATCGGCCAGTTCACGAGTCGCCTCCGGTCGGCGCGTGGCGGGCTCATCCTCAGCCTGCTGTCGGCGCCCCTGCCCGTGGCCGACGCGGCCCGCTGCATCCCGCTGCGTCCCGCTGCATCCCGCTGCGTCCCGCTGACCCGCGCAGGGGGAGCTCGTTTCCGCGCCCGTCAGTGACACTAGCGCCCGAACGTTCGGGCACGGGTGTCACTGGCGGGCGCGGAGAGGGCCGATATCCGCTACGGCGCACCGATCCGCCAGGCGTCCGCGATCGACGAGTCAAAAGTGACCGCTGACCCCGGTGCGGGTCAGCCGGATCGTGACGGTTGCCGTGCCGGTAAGAGTGCCGTCATCGGGACCTAAGGCCCCCCGAAGATGCACGCAATCACGCAGACTCGGGGAACACGCATTCAGACGTGAACGGACGAGTTTGGGTAACGAGGTGGCGAGATGATGTGGGGAAACTACGGCATGAACGGCTGGGCCTGGGGTTTCGGCGTGCTGGTGGTCATCGGTGTGGTGATTCTCGTCGTCGTGCTCATCCGCATGCTCTCCAATCCTCTAACGGTCCCGCCGCAGGAGCCTCCGACGGTGCCAGGCGGAGCCGCGTCGCCGAAGCGGATCCTCGATCAGCGCTACGCGAAAGGTGAGCTGACCACGGAGGAGTATCGGGAGCGGCTCTCCGCACTCGGGCTCGACTCATGATGGAGCGGATGAGCCGACGCACCGTGCTCACGCTGGGCGGTGTGGGTGCCGCTTTCGTGCTTGCGGGCGACGCGGACCCGGTCCGGTAATCCCGGGTCCAGGACTCCCTCTCCCGGCACGAGAGAACTCACCCAACCGAGGATGATCCGAAGCGCCAATGGCGCACTCGATCTGACGCTCACGGCGAGCCCGTCCCCGGTGGTCATCGGCGGGACGACTGTCAATGCCCTGACTTGTAACACAACGCTCTCGGGACCGACACTCCTGGTGCGCCCGGGAGACGCTCTGGCGGTGTCGCTCGCGAATCGGCTGAATGAGTCCTGCGAGACGAGTGCGCCGACCACCACCAGGAGGAGCACGGTCTTGCCCAGCGCCGCGGGCCGGAGGACCGCCTCACCCATCCGGACCAGACTCACTGCGCACCCTTTTCGACCTCCGTCAACGCTATCCGAGCCCCCGCTGGATTCGGCGAGTCCTGGCTTTGGGCTCAGAGGCGGCCATCCTGGTCGCGAGACCACTCGGCAACACACCGTCGATCCGGCTCTCATCGAGGGGAGGTGCTCGGCCCGTTCAACTTTGCCCGCCGCACCTGGGCCAATGCACGCGTGCGTGCTTCGCTCGGCCCGTTACACGCCTCTCCGCGGCTCTCTGCGCCCGTGAGTGACACCCGCGCCCGAACGTTCGGGCGCACGTGTCACTGGAGGCCGCGTAGAGAGACGACGTCCGGTGCGCCACCGTGATCGGGAAGACATCCGCGATCGACGGGTCGGGGTGAGCATAAAGACCCGGGAGTGGGCAGGAGTCGATTCAGCGGAGCCGCCTGTCAGAATCGAACTGACGACCTTCTCATTACGAGTGAGATGCTCTACCGACTGAGCTAAGGCGGCGTGCACGGGATTTCTCGCGGGCAACGCATGAAAGCTTAGCCGATCAGACGACGGGTACCGGCCGGAGGATGCGGCCCAATTCGTCGAAGGAATCCTTGAGCCGGTCGCCCAGCGAAGTGCCGCCTTCGTTGTCTGCCCAGCACACCCACGCGTGCTTCATGGCGGCGAACGCCACGTTTGTGATGAGGCGCGATCGGCTGAGGAGCAAGCCGGAATCCGCGGCGAGAGCCGGGTCATCCGCCGCGAGGCGCAGCGCGACGATCTCGCGCACCCGATCCTCGAACTCGCGCATCGCGGCCATACGCATCGCGAAGAGCTGGGGGTAATCCTTGAGCAGGCTGCGACGCTTCAGCATCAGCTCCGTGTCGTTGGATCTGCCTTCGACCGCAGCGGCGAGGAGCGCTCCAAGACCGTCGAACACACTGCCGCTTGAGGCGTTCACATATGCCGCGACCGCATCGGCGGTTGGTGGCTCGGGCGTCTCACCAACGAGCGCGGACTCCTTGGAGGCGAAATAGTTGAAGAAAGTGCGCGGCGAGATATCGGCGATACGACTTATCTCGTCGACAGTCACCTTGTCGAGGCCCTTAGCGGCGACCAGGTTCAGCGCCGCCATCTCGATCGCACGAGCCGTGGCGAAACGTTTGCGTTCGCGAAGTCCTGCCCTGGCGTGGTCGAAAGTCATGCTGATATTCTTGCATTCTCTGCAATGTTGCACAAACCATGAACCGTGATCATCAGGTGCAATCCGGGTCTTTTTTCGGAACCGAACCCGAGACGAAGTAGCGATCCACCGTGTTGTCGATGCACGCGATGCCGCGGTTGTAGGCCGTGTGGCCCTCTCCGTGCCGCGTGACGAGATGCGCGCTCTCGAGCTGCTTCGACAGGGCGACACCCCACTGGTAGGGCGTCGCCGGATCCCCCGTGGAGGAGAGGATGAGGATCGGCGCGGCACCCGCGCCGGTCACCACGGGCGGCGCGTCCCGGTTGTGGAACGGCCAGTTCTCACACGTCACATCGCCGATCACCGAGGGACGCGTGAGGGTGGGGGCCGCCTGCACGAGCTGGGCACTCTCGTTCGCGATCACCGTCGGATCCGTCACTGTCGGATAGTCGAGGCATCCGATCGCGATGAAGGCCTCGAGTGAATTGTCCTTGTACGTACCATCGGGATTGCGTCCGTTGTAGGAGTCGGCGAGCTGGAACGCGGTGTTCGTAGTGCCCTTCCTGATTTCGCTGAACATGTCGCTGAGGTAGGGCCATGACGACTGGTCGTAGAGTGCGGAATTGATGGCAGTGTCAAGCAGGTTCTGGTCGAGGGCGCGGCCATCGGGAGCGTTGATCGGAGTGGCCGTGAGCCGGTCGTAGAGCGCCGAGATCTTTGCGAGGCTGTCGTCGACGGACCCGGGGAATGGACAGTTCTTGGTCGACGGGCAGTCGGCGAGATATGCCTTGAGCGCCTCCTCGAATCCGGTGGACTGCGTCAGGCTGATGTCGAAGATCGAGAGCGTCGAATCGGTGGACCCGTCGAGCACCACGTGGCCGACCTTTTTCGCGAAACGGTCGATGTAATACATACCGATGTCGCTGCCGTAGGAGTACCCGAGATAGTTGAGCTTCGTGTCCCCCACCACGGCACGCAACATGTCCAGGTCGTGCACGGTGCTCTGGGTATCGACGAATTCGAGCGCCGGCCCGGTGTTCTTGAGGCAGGATGCCGCGAAGTTCTTCGACTGTTCGGTCACCTCTGCCACCCAGGCCGGGCTATTCACCGGATTCGTGGCGACGCCGTAGATGAATTTGTCGAGCCTCTTAGCCGTGTAGCAGGTGACCGGGCTGGACCGGCCCACACCCCGCGGATCCCAGCCGATCACGTCGTAGCTCTTCTGCAGGGTCTTCGACGCCGCATAGTCGAGGTTGTCGTGCACGAGGTCGTATCCGGATGCCCCCGGACCACCCGGATTCACGAACAACGACCCGAGACGGGTACCGGTTGCGGATGCCCGGGTGAGAGCGAGCGAGATATCCGTCGCCCTCGAGGGGTGATCCCAGTCCTTCGGCACGGTTGCGGTGGCGCACTGCTGGATCTTTCCGCAATTCTTCCAGGTGAGGATCTGTTGATAGTACGGTGCCTCGGCGGCGGAAACGCTCTCGCCGGTGGGCATCGAAGAGCGCTCGACTTTTGGGAACAGCGATGCCGTGCACCCGCTCACCAACAGGATGCCGACAGCGAGAACGCAAAGGCGTGCGAACCTGGCTAACACTGCGGATCTTTTCCCGGCACGGTTCCACCGACGAAGAAGTCGTCGACGGCATTGTTCACGCAGGAGTTGGACTTGTTATACGCGGTGTGGCCTTCTCCCCGGTAGGTGATGAGGTTCCCGTTCTGCAGTTCTTTCGCGAGAGCCTTCGCCCACACGTACGGGGTCGCCGGATCGTTCGTCGTGCCGACGACGAGGATGGGTGCCGAGCCATCCGCCGTGATCGGTCCGCGCATGCGCGTGGGCTGGAACGGCCAGGAGGCACACGAGGTGTCGTACGAGAGCTGGGGGCCGAGGGTCGGCGCCAGTGACGCGAGTTTGGCTGCATCCGCTCTCAGGCTCGTATCGGTGGTGGACTCGGCCGCATAGTCGAGGCAGTTGATGCCGATGAATGCCTCGGTCGAATTGTCCTTATAGGTGCCATTGGCGTTGCGCCCGTAGTAGAGGTCCGCCAGCTGGAATGCCACGGACGCGTCACCCTGCTTCACGGTGCTGAACAGCTGCGAGAGGTACGGCCAGTTGGTCTTGTTGTAGAGCGGGAAGATGATCGCATTGAACATGACGCTGCTCGAGAGTTCACGGCCATCCTTGGCGCGCAGCGGACTGGCATTAAGGCTGTCGAGCAGGGCGCGGATGTCGGTCATGGCACCGTCCACGGACCCGCTGAACGGGCACTTCTTGCCGGTCAGGCAATCCGTGATGTAGGCGCGCAGCGCACTCTCGAAGCCCTGGGCCTGGGTCGCCCCAACATCGAAGCTGGTGGTCGCCGGGTCGAGCGCCCCGTCGAGCACCAGGTGGCCGGTCTTCTTCGGGTAGAGCTCCGCGTAGGTCGCCCCGAGCAGGGTGCCGTAGGAGTAGCCGAGATAGTTGAGCTTCTTGTCACCGAGTGTCGCGCGCAGCAGGTCGAGGTCTCGGGCCGCGCTGTTCGTGTCGATGAAGCCGAGGAGGTCGCCGGTGTGCATGAGGCAGGCCGCACCGAAAGCGGTGTTGCTGGCACGCTGGTCGGCGATCCACGCGTCCGAGCCGAAGGGATTGGCTGAGACGCCGAAGAGAAACTTGTCCATTTCGGACGGATCCTGATAACACTTGACCGCCGAGGACCGGTTCACCCCCCGTGGGTCGAAGCCCACGATGTCGTAGTTCTGCTGCAGTTTCGCGTCGACAGCAGAGTCGAGGCTGTCGCGGATGAAGTCGTACCCCGAGCCACCCGGACCACCCGGGTTGACCAGCAACGAACCGAGTGCCGTGCCGGTCGCCGTCTTGCGGATGAGCGCGAGATCGATCGACTTCGCCGCGGGATTGTTCCAATCCATCGGCGCTTTCGCGGTCGCGCACTGGAAGTCGCCGCCCTCACAGGACTTCCACTTCAGCACCTGGCTGTAGAACGGCTCGAGATCAGCGGCCACCCGCTCGCTCGTCGGAGTCGACCTGGTGCCCGGCGTCTTCGGCAGGAATGACGCGACACAGCCGCTGAGCGGCAGGGTGATTGCGAGCGCGGCGGCGATCAACACGGTGCGAGTGGTTCTGGTTGTCACGGGCATCCCTCAGCGAGTGGTAGAAATCAGCATGGCTTCGAGGGCGAGGGCCGGAGCCACGTTGCCGTCGATGCGTTTGCGGGCGGTGGCGATGGCATCCATCGTCGCGAGTGTCTCAGCGGCCGTGGAAGCCGCACTCGCGGTGGTCAGCTGCGAGAAGATGGCGAGATTGATCGGCTCGGTCCGGGCGTCGAGCTGCAACAGCAGGATGTCGCGGTAGAGCGAGAGCAGATCGACCATGATGCGGTCGATTCCATCGCGAAGGCTGCGGGTCGCGCGTCTCTTCTGGTCCTCCTCAAGTGTGCGCAACTGGGCGCGGAGGGCCGGCGGAATGGTTCCTCCCGGTTCGATGCCGAGCGATCGGAGGGCACTTTCGCGCTCCTCCGCATCGCGCTCCTCCGTAATGGCCCTGGCGTCCTCTCCCGCGAGTTCGAGCAGCTTCGCCGCGGCGATCACCGCTCCCGACACGGTGTGGATGCCGAGCGCGATCTCGAGGGTCTGCTGGCGACGACGACGGGCATCCTCGTTGGTGGCGAGGCGGTGGGCCATGCCGATGTGGCTCTGCGACTCGCGCGCGGCCCTTGTCGCGGTGGCGATGTCCACGTCGTCGCGCTTGGCGATGAGTTCGGCCACCTCCGCGACATCCGGAACACGCAGTCGCACGGTGCGCACCCGGGACCGGATGGTCGGCAGCAGGTCTGCTTCGCTCGGTGCGCAGAGGATCCACACCGTTCTCGGCGGCGGCTCTTCGAGCGCCTTGAGCAGCACGTTGGAGGTGCGCTCCTGCATGCGGTCGGCGTCCTCGATCACGATCACGCGATATCGGCTCACCGAGGGCGAGAAATTGGAGCTCGAGACCAGCCGGCGCACGTCATCCATCTTGATGATCACGCCCTCGGTGCTGAGCACGGCGAGGTCGGGATGGGTGCGGGCGGCGACCTGGCGACGGGTGGCTTCATCGCCATCCGGGCTGCCGACCCCGCCGGTTGCGGCCGGGCTGAGGAGAGCCGTCGCGAAAGCGTAGGCGAGATTCGAGCGGCCGGAGCCGGGCGGACCCGTGATGAGCCAGGAGTGGGTCATCGCCGAGTCTCCGATCGGTGAATCGCCGAGCGTCGAGTCCGCTGCGGCCGCACGGAAGATCGCGATCGCCTCCGACTGGCCGGTCAATTCGTCCCACACGGTCATTCGCCAAGCCTAAGCGGAGCGGCTGACCGGGCTTGCCTGCGCCACCAACACTGGCTTCCCCCTGCATAACTCCTGCAGATTTTCCGTGCGGCGGCGATGCGCCCCGAATTTCCGGGCCGAGCTGGGCTGCCGGAACCAGATCGCAGGAGTTATGCAATGTGAGGAGAAGGCAAACACCGAAGGGCAGGCAGGAGCGGGCGGACCAGCGCCGCCGGGTGCTCCTACAGGAGCGGAGTCACCCGAGCGCGAATGGTCGCGGCGATCGACTCGATCGAACCGGTGGCCGGGAGCACGAGGAAACGGTTCGGTTCGGCCTCCGCAAGCGCGATGAATCCGGCCCGTACGCGGGAGTGGAAGTCGCTCTTCTCGGCCTCGAGCCGGTCGTATTTGGTGCGTGCCTCATCGAGGCGCTCCCGGCCGATCGTCTCGTCGAGATCGAGCAGGATCGTGAGGTGCGGCATCAAGCCCTCGGTCGCCCAGAGCGAAATGTCGCGCACCTCGGCGGCGTCGAGCACCCGCCCCGCACCCTGGTACGCGACAGAGGAGTCGAGATAGCGGTCCTGGATCACGATCTCTCCGCGCTCGATCGCCGGCCGCACCTTCGTGGCGATGTTGTGGGCGCGGTCGGCGGCATAGATCAGCGCCTCAGCGCGGGGGGCGATGTGTCCTCGGCGGTGCAGCACGATCTCGCGCAGTTCGAGCCCGAGCTCGGTGCCACCGGGTTCGCGCGAGCGCTCCACCGTGTGACCGGATGCGGTGAGCCAGTCCGCGAGCAGGCTCGCCTGGGTGGATTTGCCCGATCCATCACCGCCCTCGAAGGTGATGAACAGACCGGTCAAGCTGGGCTCCGCACGGACACCTACTGCGCGGACTCGGAGGTCGCGGCCAGCTTCGCGGCGACGAGCGTCCTGGCGGCAGGCTTCTTCACGGCAGGCTTCTTCACGGCAGGCTTCTTGACGGCAGCGGGCTTCTTCGCTGTCGGCTTCTTGGCAGCGGGCTTCTTCGCTGTCGGCTTCTTGACCGCTGTCTTCTTGACCACCGGTCCTTTCGCGCGCTTGTCCGCGAGCATCTGCACCGCGCGTTCAAAGTCGATCTCCTCGACCGTCTCCCCGCGCGGGATCGTCACATTGGTCACGCCATCGGTCACATAGGCACCGAAGCGGCCGTCCTTGATGCGTATCGGCTTGCCGCTCTCGGGATCGGCGTCGAACTCCTTGAGGGCGCTGGATGCCCGGCGCGCGCCATACTTCGGCTGGGCGTACAGCTCGATCGCTGCGGGAAGGTCGATCTCGAAGATCTGGTCTTCCTCGGTGAGTGAGCGCGTGTCGACGCCCTTCTTGAGGTACGGGCCGAACTTGCCGTTCTGGGCGGTGATCTCTTCACCGCTCTCCGGGTCTTGGCCCACGATGCGAGGCAGCGCGAGCAGGCGCAGCGCGGTGTCGAGATCGACGGTCGCGAGATCCATGGACTTGAAGATGGATGCCGTGCGCGGCTTCACCGCGGCCGCCTTCTTCGGCGCTGCCCGCTTCTTCTTCGGCTCGATGACCTCGCCGGTAGCGGCGTCGACGACAGGCTCGGCGACCCGGATCTCGACCGGCTCGACCACGTCAGATTCGGGGTCTACCTCGGTGATGTAGGGCCCGAAACGACCGTCTTTCGCGACCACGTTCTTGCCGTTCTCGGGGTTGATCCCGATGACGCGATCCACGACGACGGGCGCGTCGATCAGCTCATGGGCTTTCGTGACGGTGAGCTCGTCGGGGGCAAGCTCCGGTGGGATGTTCACGCGGCGCGGGGTGGCCTCGGGCGCGGCATCCGGATCCACGACCTCGAGGTACGGGCCGTACTTGCCGATGCGCAGTGTGACCTCGTCGTCGAGCTTGATCGAGTTGATACTCTTCGCATCGATCTCGCCCATGTTGTCGATGACACTGCGAAGTCCGCGGTGCTTCTCACTTCCGAAATAAAAGCTGTTGAGCCAGTCGACGCGGTCTTCCTTGCCGTCGGCGATGCGGTCGAGGTCGTCCTCCATTGCGGCTGTGAAGTCATACTCCACCAGGTCGGAGAAGAAGTCCTCAAGCAGTCGAACCACCGAGAACGCGATCCAGTTCGGCACGAGGGCAGTGCCGCGCGGGGTCACGTAGCCACGGTCGATGATGGTCGAGATGATCGACGCGTAGGTGGACGGGCGCCCGATCCCCAGCTCTTCGAGAGTCTTGACGAGGCTCGCTTCGGTGTAACGGGGCGGTGCACTGGTCTCGTGGCCCTTGGCCTGGACATCCGCGACGGTGAGCTTCTGGCCGACGGTGAGCGGAGGAAGTTTCGCCTCGGCGGGCTCGGCAGCGTCGTTGCGCTCCTCGTCCCGGCTCTCCTCATAGGCCTGGAGGAATCCACGGAAGGTGATGACCGTGCCGCTCGCAGCGAACTCGGCCATGGTCGTGCCCTGCACGGGACCAGCGGTGATGACCACGGACGCCGTCATTCCCTTGGCATCGGCCATCTGTGAGGCGACGGTGCGCTTCCAGATGAGGTCGTAAAGTTTCCAGTCGTTGCCCCGCAGGGTGCCTTCGAGTTGGCCGGGCGTGCGGAAGGTGTCGCCCGCGGGTCGGATCGCCTCATGGGCCTCCTGCGCGTTCTTGCTCTTGCTCGCATAGGTTCGCGGCTTCTCGGAAACACTCTCGGCACCGTAGAGCGAGGCCGCCTGGCTGCGCGCGGCGGTCATCGCCTGTTGGGAGAGGTTGAGCGAGTCCGTACGCATATAGGTGATGTACCCGTTTTCGTACAGGCCCTGCGCCACGCTCATGGTCTGTCGAGCGGAGAAGCGCAGCTTGCGCGCGGCCTCCTGCTGCAGGGTCGACGTGCTGAAGGGTGCAGCCGGTCGACGGGTGTAGGGCTTCGAGTCGACGGAAGACACGACGACCGATACCGTCGGGGCACGCAGTGCCTCTGCGAGGGCGGTGGCGGCCTGCTCGTCGAGAGCGACGGCATCCGGCTTGCCAGTTGTCGAGGCTTTGAGCTGTCCCCTGTCGTCGAAGTCGCGGCCGGTGGCCACACGCACGCCGTCGAGACGGGCGAGCCGAGATTCGAACGGAGTCGATGAAGCGGATGCCGCGAGCAGGGCCGATAGGTCCCAGTAGCCGGCGGCGACGAAGGCCAGGCGCTCGCGCTCCCGGTCGACGACGAGGCGGGTGGCAGCGGACTGAACGCGACCGGCAGAGAGTCCCGGACCGATCTTGCGCCAGAGCACCGGCGAGATCTCGTAGCCATAGAGACGATCGAGGATTCGACGGGTCTCCTGGGCATCGACGAGAGCGGTGTCGATATCGCGGGTGCTGTCGCGGGCGCGTTCGATCGCCTCCTTGGTGATCTCGTGGAACACCATTCGCTTGACCGGAACCTTGGGTTTCAGTTCGTCGAGGAGGTGCCAGGCGATGGCCTCCCCCTCGCGGTCCTCATCAGTTGCGAGGTAGAGCTCGTCGGCACCCTTCAGCGCGCGCTTCAGTTCGGCGACCGTCTTCTTCTTCTGGTCGGACACGACGTAGTACGGAAGGAACCCGTTCTCCACGTCGATGGAGAATTTGCCGAGCGAGCCCTTCTTGAGCTCCGGCGGCAGGTTTTTCGGCTCGATCAGGTCGCGGATGTGACCGACCGAGGCCAGCACCTCGTATCCGTCGCCCAGGTACTGGGCAATCGTCTTCGCCTTTGCCGGCGACTCGACTATGACCAGCTTCTTCGTGCCAGGCACTTGACTCCTCGACTACTGCGACTCCCGCCGCCTCTGTGGGTCTCCGGGTGAAACGAAACCTCGCCCAGCCTAGGGCGGCACCGCTGATGCCACGCACCGGACATCGGAGATATCGGTTGTAGTCCCGACACGCACACCATACACACAGAAACCTGACGGCCGCTTCATCCGGTACCCCCCGTACGGCCAGTCGGCACCGCTGATTCGCCGGGCGGACGGCCCGCGGTGGCCCGAGCGGACACCCTGAAACCGAGCACAGGGGCGGTGACACGCACCGTCGCGGTGGTGTCGTCCACGAGGCATCCATCCAGCCGCGTCGTGTTGGCGACAGCGACGGCGGATGCCGCAGCGCACGGACTTCCGGAGCGGATGCCGACCGCGACATCCGCAGCGGCGAGCGCCGCCGCATCCGCCGCACCAGCCGCCCGCTGCTGCACGGAGAGCACTGTTACAACCGGAAGCAGGAGAGAGAACAGCAGAAGCACAGCAGCGCCGACCGCCACGGCGAGCACCGATCCGGACCCTCGCTCGCCGTCTCCCACCGCGCGCATCAGCGACCTCCGTCAAGCGCACAGCTCGTGGCGCTCACCGTGAATGCACCGATCAGCCACGAGGTTCTCGAACGGGCAGTGGATGCCGTGACGCAGGCCAGCTCCCCCCGGTGTTCCACCCGAAAGGTCGTTCCCGGCACGAGGCCAGCCGCCTCGCCGACCGGCTCCTCCCGAGCCACACTGCGCGCGGCCATCGCCGCGACCTGCTGGAGCCGTAGCTGCTGGCTGGAGAGCTGAAGGCCGGCGAGGCATGCTGCAAGCACAAGCAGCACCGCGGGGATGACGGTGGCGAACTCCGCCGTCACACTGCCGCGCTCGCGATGGACCGTCGTCGGCACCCACTCACCCCGCGAAGGTGAGCGCACGATGCACGAGCTCGGTGAGCATGCCCCGCACCTCATCGCTGCGCAGGATCGCCACCAGCAGCCCCGCGAACCCGACCGCAGCAAGCGTAGCGATCGCGTATTCGGCAGTCGCGGCCCCATCCTCTCGACTGAGTCTCGATAGAAGTTTCTTCACCATCGACCATTCCTCTCATCATGAGACCGGCGAGCCGCCGGACCCCTTCATGCTGCAACTCGATGCCGGCCTCACCTACCGGCGACTCCGGATCGGTGCACCGGCATCACAACCCGATCACTGTGGACGAGATGACAGCGATCAGCAGCGGGACGACCCCGAGCACCATGAACGCGGGCAGGATGCACAGCCCGAGCGGCAGCATGAGCGTCACGGCGAGCGTCGCGGCCGCGCGCTCCCCCGCACTCCGGGCGGCACGCCTCGCCTCGACCGCTTCCGCGCGCAACAGCGCTGCCGCCGGGATGCCCGCCCGCCGGCTGAGCTCGAGCACCTCGGCGATTGCGGCGTCGCTTCCATCGGAATCGATGCCGCAGGTCAGGCGAGCATCCGCGACCGACCGCTCGGCGCGGGGCAGGGATGCGCCGCCGGACACCGCGATCGCCATGAGGTCGAGCGCGAGGCCGGGGGTGAGATTCCTCGGGCGGGCGCCGCGAAGTAGGCGGCGATTCCAGAGCTGGGCGAGCAACATCAGCATAATTCCGAGCGCGAGGCAGACCAGTCCGGGCGGAGTCGTGAAGAGCACTCGGATCGAGTCGAAACCGAGGGCCATCCCGAACAGGATTCCGACCGGCGGCAGCGCCATCACCATTCGGGCCGTCGCCACCGGTCCGGCGAGTGCCGTGTCGATATCCCGCTGGTTCTGGGCAAGCGAACGGAGGGTCACAGCAAACTCGGTGAGGGTCGGGGCCAGCGGCGCGCCCGCACCGCAGGCCACGAGCCAGGCCGCGGCGAGGCCCCGCCAGGCCGCCGCGTCCGTGCGGGGTGATGATGCCACTTCGACGATCGCCTCCGCTACGGACCCACCCTGTGCGGCGACGGCGGCGACCGAACGGGCGCCGGTGGCGGCATGCCCGCGAGCAGTTTCGGCGACATGGGCCCACCCCGACGCGGGCGCGACTCCCGCCGCGAGCAACACTCCAAGACGCTGCACCACGGCCGCGAGAGGCTCGAGATCCTCGAGAGGCCTACGGCGCGACATCGGATGCCACCATGCTCAGGCGATCACGTCGATCGAGTGCGAATCGCCCGATCTGGGCGAGCCGTCGGGTGTCCCGGTCACGCTCGAGATGCAGCACGGTGCCGATCGCGCTCACTGTCTGTCGCGCGATGGCCATCGGGGTCATCCCTGCAAGCGCCCCGAGCGCTTCGATGCGCGCTGGCACGTCGTCGAGGGAGTTGGCATGCAGGGTTCCCGCACCCCCGTCGTGCCCGGTGTTGAGTGCAGCGAGCAGTTCGCGAATCTCTGCGCCGCGACATTCGCCGAGCACGAGCCGGTCGGGGCGCATCCGCAGGGCTTCCCGCACGAGGCGTTCGAGTCCGAGTTGCCCTGCGCCCTCAAGATTCGCCTGCCGCGCCTCGAGTGCGACGAAGTGCGGATGCGCCACGCGGAGTTCACCGACATCCTCGATGGCGATGATGCGATCGCCGGGGTGCGCGCTCGACAGCAGCGCCGCGAGAAGAGTGGTCTTGCCGCTGCCACCCGCCCCGGTGATGAGCAGGTTCTGGCGGCGGACCACCAGATCCTCCACCGTTGCGAGGTCGACCCGGGAGAAGAACCCCGCCGCGTCGAGGTCGCCGAGCCCGAGTCTTTCCACCCGGGGGAGGCGGATAGAGAGGAGCGTGCCTCCCGTGGAGATCGGTGGGAGAACCGCGTGGATACGGATGCCGTCGTGCAGCCGCACGTCCACGCAGGGTGTCGCCTCGTCGATGTGCCGCCCCCCGAGCCCGATCAGACGCACCGCAAGATCGCGCAGCGTCCCCTCGTCCCAGTCGATGAGCTCCTGCCGCACGGCGCCCCGGCCGCGGTCGACCCACACCTCGGCCGGGCCGTTGACAAAGACATCCGTAACCGCCGCGTCGGCGACGAAGCCGGAGAGCGGTCCGAATTCATCCAGCTCGAAGCCGGCGAGGGATCGCCGCCGCACCGTTATTGCGGAGTCCGCTCCCGGTCGACGAGCGACGAAACGGTCCCGCCCGGACGCGAGCGAAGGGGACGGATCGAAAGGATCGGCGGTCGACATTGCACGACGGTACGACCCGTCACCGCGCATCGGGTGCGGTAGAAGGAGGATTGGGCAGAACGCCCGACGACATGCCCCTGGGAGGGAGACGACGATCATGAGGAAGACTGCCGATTATCTAAAAAGATAGGCCGACCAAAAAAGAGGGGCGGCGCCTGTTGGGGGGAACCGACGCCGCCACAGCAACGCTGGATTGGGGGGAATCACTGCGCGTTGCTTATCGAATTTGCATTCGACGCCCCAAGTATACTCCCGAAGATGGCCCGCGCAAGAGACAAACCCCGTGATAAGGGAACACTCCCAGAATGAACGCAATCGAGCGCAACCCGCGGTCGGCTTAAGCTCGTACCACTACCGTGCGCGGGCATCGACGCCCGCTGCCTTCGCGAGGGATACCGATGTCCAACACTTCCATTGACAGCCTGCAGCATGAAGAGCGGCGCTTTCCGCCGAGTCCACAATTTCGAGCGGATGCGGTTGCTACTGCAGCGATGTACGACGAGGCTTTCGCGGATCGACTCGGTTTCTGGTCCGCCCAGGCACGAGAGCTCCTTCACTGGACCAAGGACTTCACCAAGGACCTCGACTGGTCGAACGCCCCCTTCGCCACCTGGTTCGAAGACGGCGAGCTCAACGTCGCTTACAACTGCCTCGACCGGCATGTGCTCGCCGGAAACGGCGACCGCATCGCCCTTCACTGGGAGGGCGAGCCCGGCGACAGCCGGGACATCAGCTATTCCGAACTCACCGCCGATGTCAAGCGCGCGGCCAATCTCTTGACATCCCTCGGCATCGAGAAGGGCGACCGGGTTGCGGTCTACCTGCCGATGATCCCCGAAGCGGTCGTCGCGATGCTCGCGGTCGCTCGAATCGGAGCGGTGCACTCGGTGATCTTCGGCGGCTTCAGTGCCGACAGCATCCGCTCCCGGGTCGATGACGCGAGTGCGAAACTCGTGATCACGGCGGATGGCGGATGGCGCAAGGGCAAAGTCAGCGCCCTCAAGCCGGCGGTGGACGCCGCCCTCGCCAAGGAGGGCGACCACACGGTGCAGAACGTGTTGGTTGTCAAGCGCGGCGAGAACGAGGTCGACTGGATCGAAGGTCGCGACCTCTGGTGGCACGAGGCCATGGCCGGAGCAGACGTCGAACATGAGGCACAGGGCTTCCCCGCCGAGACGCCGCTCTTCATCCTCTACACCTCCGGCACCACAGGCAAGCCGAAGGGCATCCTCCACACGAGCGGCGGGTACCTCACCCAGGCCGCCTTCACCCACAGGAACGTATTCGACCTCCACCCCGAGTCGGACGTCTACTGGTGCACCGCGGACGTCGGCTGGATCACCGGCCACAGCTATGTCGTGTACGGCCCGCTGGCGAATGGCGCGACCCAGGTGCTGTACGAGGGCACTCCCGATGCGCCGCACGGTGGCCGGTGGTGGGAGATCATCCAGAAGTATGGAGTGACCATCTTCTACACGGCGCCCACGGCGATCCGTTCGTTCATGAAGCTCGGACGACAGGTGCCGGATGACTTCGACCTCACTTCGCTGCGCGTGCTCGGCAGCGTGGGAGAGCCGATCAACCCGGAGGCCTGGGTCTGGTATCGCGACGTGATCGGTGGGGGGCGCACTCCGATCGTCGACACCTGGTGGCAGACGGAGACCGGGGCGATCATGGTCTCCGCGTTGCCCGGTGTCACGACTCTCAAGCCCGGCTCGGCGCAGGTTGCGCTGCCCGGAATCTCGATCGACGTGCTCGACGAGGCGGGACATCCCGTGCCTGCCGGTGGTGGTGGGCTCCTCGTGGTGACCGAACCCTGGCCGTCGATGCTGCGCGGAATCTGGGGAGACCCGGATCGCTTCGTGGAGACCTACTGGTCGAAGTTCGCGGATGCACCGAAGGGGCCGCTCTACTTCGCCGGCGACGGCGCCCGCCTCGACGAAGACGGCGACATCTGGCTGCTCGGCCGCGTCGACGACGTGATGAATGTCTCCGGTCACCGCCTCTCGACGGCGGAGATCGAGTCGGCGCTCGTGTCGCATCCGATCGTCGCGGAATCGGCGGTCGTCGGCGCCGCGGACGAGGCGACCGGCCAGGCCGTCGTCGCCTTCGTGATCCTGCGCACTGAGCACGCCGAGACCTACACCGCGGATGACGCCAGTGCGCTGTTGCGCGGCCACGTCGCCGATCAGATCGGGGCGATCGCACGGCCGCGAGAGGTCTTCATCGTCGCGGAACTGCCGAAGACCCGCTCGGGCAAGATCATGCGACGACTGCTTCAGGATGTTGCGGAGGGCCGGGACATCGGCGATACGACGACGCTCGCCGACACCTCGGTGATGCAGATCATCAGCGACCGGCTGAAGTAGATCTCGATACGGCCGCTGAGCGGCTAAGCGAACTCGACGATCAACTCCACCTCGACCGGAGAATCGAGCGGAAGCACGGCCACGCCAACGGCGCTGCGGGCGTGCACGCCCGTGTCGCCGAAGATCTCGCCAAGAAGTTCGGATGCTCCGTTGATGACACCCGGCTGTCCGGTGAAGGACGGGTCGGATGCCACGAAACCGACGACCTTCACAACGCGGGTGACCCGATCCAGCGATCCGATCGCAAACTGCACCGCAGCGAGGGCATTCAACACACACGTGGCGGCGTAGGTCTTGGCATCCTCGGCCGAGACGGCGACCCCGACCTTGCCGGTGGCGGGCAGAGCGCCGGCGGTGAACGGGAGCTGGCCCGAGGTGAAGACGAGATTGCCGCTGACCACGGCGGGGATGTACGCACCCGCGGGGGTGGCAGGTTCAGGCAGCTGGAGCCCCAGGGCGGCGAGTCGGTCGGCAATGACAGGCATCAGTTCTCTTCCTTCTTCGCACGCTTGAGGTAGGCCACGAGGCCGCCTTCGGGTCCGGTGACGACCTGCACGAGCTCCCAGCCCTCCGAACCCCAGTTGTTCAAAATCGCGGCGGTATTGTGCACAATGAGCGGGGTGGTGACGTATTCCCACGTGGTCATCGGGGCATCCCTTCAGGTTCGACAGGGCGATCATCCCTTACCCTGATTCTATGTCTGCCCAAAAATTGAAGCCGTCCGGCGTGCTCGGAGGCGTGCTCGGCCTCCTCGGCTTCAGCGTTCTCGCCGGTGTTCTGGTCACCGCGATGGTCACCCCCGCCATCGCCGTCACCAGCATGACGGCCCAGGGCTCCATCGATATCTTTCAAAACCTGCCCGACTCGATCAAGATCGGCGAGCAGGCCCAGCAGAACCAGATCTTCGCTAAGAGCGGCGGCCAGGACGTGCTCCTCGCCACTATCTACAAGCAGAACCGCCAGGTCGTGCGGTGGGGCGACGTGTCGCCCCTGCTCAAGCAGGCCGCTGTCGCCGGCGAAGATCGTCGCTTCTTCACCCACGGCGGCGTCGATATGCAGTCGATTGCGCGCGCCGTTGTCAAGAACGGCCAGGGCGGCCAGCAGAGTGGAAGCTCGACTCTCGACATGCAGCTGGTGAAGAACATCCTCGTGCAGCAGGCTTTCACCGCCATCTACACGGGAGCCAACCAGCCCAAGCAGCGAGAGGACGCGATCAAGCGGGCCAACGGCTACTCCTACGACCGCAAGCTGAAGGAGATGAAGCTCGCGATCGGGCTTGACAAGGTCTACACCAAGAAGCAAATCCTGCTGGGGTACCTCAATATCGTCGGCATGGGCTCGACGACGTACGGGGTCGAAGCCGCTGCATTGCAGTACTTCAGTGTGCACGCCAAGGATGTCACTCTTCCCCAGGCGGCAAGCCTGATTGCGATCGTGCAGAATCCCAACAGCCGGGGGCTCTCCGATCCGAAGACCTATCCAGCGAACAGGGTGCGCCGTGACCAGATCCTGGCTGCCATGCTCAACGCCAAGGACATCACCCAGAAGCAGCACGATGAGGCCGCCGCGACCACGATCGAGTCGTACATCAAACCGAGCAAGCCCGCCAACGGATGCCGCACCGCTACCCACCTGAGCGCGGCAGCCGCCTGCGACTACGCGCTGGGCGTGATCAAGGCCTCCGACAAGCTCCCGGTAGACATGGGCGCCGCCCCTGTCGTCGACTCACTCGGAGCTAACGCTGCCGAGCGACGAGCCAATTGGGACAAGGGCGGATACAAGGTCTATACGACGCTCGATCTCGACCTCACGGATCAGGAGCAGGCCGTGCTCCAGACCCAGACCCCGGCGGAGGAGAATCGTCTCCGGCTCGGCTCCACCGCGAATTCGGTGGAGGTGGGCACCGGCAAGATCATCGTGATGGCCCAGAACAAGATCTTCGACGACGGCGCCGCGCCCGGTGTCACCACCACCACCGCCTACAACCTCAGCGTCGACGAACCCTACGGGGGGGCTAAGGGCTTCGAGACCGGCTCGACCTACAAGGTCATCGACCTCGCCAACTGGCTGGAGACCGGCCGGGGCCTGAATGACCTCATCGACGGCAGCGGACCCCAGGACTACACGGCAAAGCAGTTCACCGCTCCGTGCGACCCCGGAGCCCTTCCGGTACCCTTCACGCTGAAGAACGACAGCGGATCTCGCGGTGGGTACATGACCGTCAAGGCCGCCCTCATGGGATCGGTCAATAACGCCTTCATGCAGATGGCAACGCAACAGGACCTCTGCAGCATCCGCGACACCGCCAAGAGCATGGGAGCACACCGAGCGGACTTCGCCCGCGATCTCGACGTCAGTCCTTCTAACATCCTCGGTACCAACGAGCAGGCACCCCTCACGATGGCCGCGGTAGCCGCGACCATCGGCGGCGCTGGCCTGCATTGCACCCCGATCATCATCGATCGCATCGTCAACCCCCTGGGGAAGGCGGTCCCCGGACAGCCCATCACCTGCAACCAGGCTATGAGCGCGGATGTCGCCGCGGGCGTCGCGAACGCGATGGCGGGCAGCATGACCGGCGGAACCAGCCGCCCGGCGAACCCCTACGACAACATCGCCATCGGGGGGAAGACGGGAACTTCGCCAACGGCTCACCAGGACTGGGTGATCTCCACCACCACGAAGGTCGGGTCGTCGGTCTGGACCGGCAACATCGACAGCGCCCAGACGAGCCTGAAGAAATTTGTGAACCCCGTCACCCGGCAGATCTACTACTCTTCCTCTCGATTCGCGATCATGAAAGCGCTGGTCAAGTCGATCAACACCACCGCCTACAAGGGCGACAAGTCGTTCCCCGTTGCATCCGCGGCGGTTCTGGGTGGATCATCCGCCACAGTCCCGGACCTCACCGGGCAGACCACCGCCCAGGCCCAGAAGCTGTTGGCCAGCCTCAAGTTCCAGTACACGGATGGCGGCCCCGAGGCTTCGGGACTCGCGGCAGGCCGCATCACCCGCACCGATCCTGCAGCGGGTTCGAAGGTGCCGTCCGGGGCGAACATCACGGTGTTCACCAGTGACGGTAGCCTCGCCACGACGATGCCGAACGTCACCGGGCTCACCCGCCAGGTAGCGGATGCGGCCATCGCGAGCGCGGGCTTCGATCCGGACAAGATCAGTTACCAGTGGGCGAAGGGCAGTCCGCAGCTCGGCAAGAGCGACAGCATGTGTGTCGTGCAGGCCTCCAACCCCTCGTCGGGATCAGCCGCCGCGAAGACCGATCCAATAACTCTGACCGTCTACGGCACGCCGGATGGAAGCGACCCGGGCGGGGCCTGCCCCAAGTGAGCAGGGCATCCGAACGGGCGACCTCGGCTGCCGTAGCTCTCGCTGCGGTCGGCCTCGGCACACTCGCATGGGGCACCCTGGTGGAACGCAACCGGTTCACGCTGCGTACCCACACACTGCCGGTGTTGCAGCCGGGTGCGCGCTCGCTCACCGTGCTGCATCTCGCCGACCTGCACATGGCTCCGTGGCAGCGGGCGAAGCAGGAGTGGATCCGGGGTCTGGCCGTGTACGAGCCTGACTTCGTGGTCGATACCGGTGACAATCTCGGGCACGAACGTGGCATCGAGGGCGTCGAGTATGCACTCGAGCCCTTTCGCGGCATCCCCGGTGTCTTCGTGCACGGTTCCAACGACTATCACGGCCCGGTCGCAAAGAACCCATTCACCTACTTCACGTCACCCTCGAAGGTTGAGCATTCCCAGCCACTACTCGACACGGCACGGCTCAACGCCTACCTCGAGGGTCTCGGCTGGCTTGACCTCAACAATACAGCCCGGGCGATGAGCATCAAGGGCTCGCGCCTCGAATTTCTGGGGGTCAACGACGCACACATCGGCTGGGACAAGCTCGCAAAGCTTCCCGGTGCGATGGACGAGATGCGCGAGAATGTCGGCTGGCTGGATGAGCCGGGCGGCCCGAATCCGGTGACCATCGGCCTCACGCACTCGCCCTATCAGCGCGTGCTCAACTCACTCGTCAACTACGGTTCCGAGCTCATCTTCGCCGGTCACACCCACGGCGGGCAGGTATGCGTGCCCGGCTACGGTGCCCTGGTGACCAACTGCGACATCCCTCGTGACCAGGTGAAGGGCGTCAGCCTCTGGACGCACGCCCGTCGCACCGCCTATCTCGCCGTGTCGGCCGGGCTCGGGACATCCATCTACGCGCCGGTTCGCTTCGCCTGCCCGCCCGAGGCGACGCTGTTGACACTCACGGCCCGAGATATCAGCTATTCTTGACAGGGTCCGTTCTGCGGGTCGGCTCGATTTTTGGGCATCGGGGTGTGGCGCAGTTTGGTAGCGCGCTTCGTTCGGGACGAAGAGGTCGCAGGTTCAAATCCTGTTACCCCGACAGATACACCAGAAGGGCCGCACACCGTGCGGCCCTTCTTCCATGGTCGGCGCCTCAACGAGGCTCCCATCCTGCTGCCCGCATATACGAAATGCAGGAACCCGGGTGACGGGTGCGACTGGTGAGCCCCATGCGCCACACCGGTCACGCGGAGTCCTGCATTTCGAACACCCAGCCAGGCAGAGGGTGGCTGCGCCTACTCGAAGTCCGCGTCGGGCGCCGATCCGTAGGCGGTGTCGGGCTGGTCGACGAGGACGCGACGACGACCGCTGCCAAGCAGGCCGTGGCTCTCGTCGAGGTAGCACGCTCCGCAGAGGGACTCGTAGGTCACTTCCAGTGCGCCGTCGATAGCCACCTGGTCACCGTCGAAGGTGAAGCGGCCATCGATCTTGCGCGCATTGAACATGGCCTTGCGACCGCACCGACAGATCGTCTTCAGCTCTTCAAGCGAATGCGCGATCTCCAGCAGGCGGCGGCTTCCCGGAAAGGCCACCGTCTGGAAGTCGGTGCGGATACCGTAGGCCAGCACCGGTACTCCCTCGATGATCGCGATGCGCAGCAGGTCGTCCACCTGCGTCTCGCTGAGAAACTGTGCCTCATCGACGAGGAGGCAGCTCACGTTTACTCCGGTCGCCCCGAGAACCCGGGCACGCTGACGCTCGAACAGGGAGTAGACGTCATCATCCGGGGCAATCACGAAGTCGACCGGGCGCCTAACACCGAGCCGGGAGACGATGCCGCCATCTCCCCGAGTGTCGACGGAGGGCTTCGCCAACAGCACTTGCTGTCCGCGCTCTTCGTAGTTGTAGGCGGCCTGGAGCATCGCCGTGCTCTTGCCGCTGTTCATCGCACCATAGCGAAAATAGAGCTTTGCCACTACTCGAGGTATCCGTCCTCGGCGGCTCGGCGGATGAGATCCGCCTTTTTGCTCGCCGGTCTGTTCGCTTTGGCGTATTTCTCCCGCACCCGACGCAGGTAGGTCTTGGCGGTCTCGTATTGCACGTTCATCTGGCTGGCGACCTCTGTGGTGCTGAAGCCCACCACATAAAGCTTGAACGCCTCCTGCTCACCGTGGCTCAATTTGGGCCGCGACTGGTGCATCGCACCGACAGGCAGCGGTCGCCAGTCCTTCTGCAGGTTCTCCCCGGTCTGCACGCCCATTACTTCTCGAGCGCTGTCCATCACCTCGCGCATCGGGATGGCCTTGGAGAGGAACGCGGATGCCCCGGCGTCCAGCGCACGCTCGCGCGCTTCTCGCGTGTCGAGGCTCGACAGCACGATCACCTTCGCCCCGGCGGCCCGGCACGTGCGCACCCGCGCCTCGATGGACACAGATTCCTTCAGCTGGAAATCAATGAAGACAAGTTCGGTGGGAAAGTTCTCGCTGTGCACGAGTTGCAACCAGGTGCCCGCACTCAACACGAGTTCGAAGTCGGGCGCGTTCGCGTTGATCCAGCTCGACAGGCTGTCGAGGAGGACCTCGTGATCGTCGAGGATAGCGAGCCGCACGCGGCGTCCGGTGCGACCCGAGACCGGGCTGCTATTCGAGGTCATAGGAGAACCTTAGTGTGAGCTCGGGTTGCACGAAATCGACCTCCAAATTGTTGAAAACAGCACGCAGTACGGCGAAGGACGGGGCGAACATAGCCCGCATGGCGTAGTCGGTGAAAGGCACCTGCGCGGTGATGACGGCGTGGTTGCGATCCCCCTGGTCGGAGAGAGCGATTCGCAGGTGATCGCGGGTGAATCCGGGGTAGTCGGCGAATGCCACGAGAAGCGCACGGATCGCGGTGCGCTGACCAATGGTCATCGCCGAGGCCAGCTGGTGCGGGTCGTCCACCACCACGCGGGCAGCTCCCGGTCGATTCGTGCGCTTCACCCCCGTCAGCTCTATCAGTGCCTCGAGCCAGGAGCGGTCCACCTCCTCGACCATCACCCGGCGGATCGAGTCGGCGATCGTCCGCGCGCGATCCCGGTCCGCATCCGTGATCGTGTCTCGCGCAAGCACTTCGGTGAAGAACGGCAAGACGTCGCGGTTGAGGATGGTGACGCGATCCTGCTGCACCGATCGAGCAATGCCTTCCCGGTACTCGCGGACGAGGCTCACGGATGCCGCCTGTGCCCGCTGTTGCCAACGCTCGATCGACGCGACGACCCCATTCGAGAAGAGGACAGCCGAAAGGCAGAGCGCCAGCATCGGAGTGACGGCCAGGACAATGAACGCCAAAGCCGGACCGGATGTCACGAGCGACGGCACCTCGAGGTAGGTGATGATTCCAATCGAGATCGTCGAACACAGTCCGCTGGCCGCGATC